>NZ_JBSHAP010000020.1:15503-89869 GCF_053611565.1 Kitasatospora sp. NPDC054795 | reverse complement strand
AATACCGGGTTTTATAAAAATTTTTTTCCCTCCGCCCTTTAATTTCCTTGGTGGTTGTGGGGCATTCCTGTGGGGTGGGGCCCCCACGGGTTGGGTTTCCCCGGGGGGGGGGGGGGGGTCGGGCGGGCCCCCCGGGCGCCCGGCCCCCCGGCCCCCCGGGGGCCGGGCCCGTCCGGCATCCCCGTAGTAAAGTCCCGGCAAAGGACAACTCCGGGGGGAGCAAATGACGGTGACGCGCCGCAAGCAGGTCGTGTGGTGGCTCCGGGGCGCGGCGCTGGCGGCCCTCCTGGTGTATCTCCCGGGCTACTTCTCCTCCCGCCAGGGCGGGCTGGTCGAGGTCGAGCGCTGGCTGAACCACCCGGTGCTGCTGCTCGGGGCGACGATCGTGCTGGCCGTGGCCTCGGTGGTGGCCCAGTTCGAGTTCCGCACCAGATGGGCGCAGATCGGCTGCGCGGCCGTCCTGTCACCGCTCCTCGTCATCGGGGCGGGGGTCGGAGCCGTGGCGTACATCTTCGGCGGCGACGGCCGGCTGGTCGACCGCAAGCCCGACCCGAACCGCTCCGACCACGTGCTGCGCGTCACCGACGTCGCCTTCTCGATCGATCCGGTCTACCGGGTGGAGCTGTTGACGGGCAGCGGCTGGTCGGCCCGCCACTGGGGCCTCGGCACCTGGGAGGAGGGCGACGGCTTCGTCAGGGCCGAATGGTCGGGCCCGGGCCGGATCACGGTGACCTTGCGGGAGGAGATCGAGGTCTTCACCGTGGACGAGGACGGGACGCTGGGCGGGCCCTCGGCCATGCCCCGGCCCCAGTAGCGGCCTGAAGTGAGGTCGGCGCCGAAGATCGATACATGACTGCCTGGGGGCGAAGGTGACAGCGGTACGCCGCAAAGGGATCGCGTGGGGGCTCAGAGGCGTGGCGCTCGTGGCGCTGACGGCCTACCTGGTGGGCCGGCACGCCTCCCGTTCGGGTGGGCTGGTGGAGCTCGAACTCTGGTTCCACCGCCCGGTCCTGCTGGTCGGGTCGGCGGTCGTGCTGGTTCTGATCTCGTTGATCGTCGAGCTGGAGTTCCGTACGCCGGAGTCGCAGATCGGCCTGGCCGGCGGCCTGGTGGCGCTGGTCCTGCTCGGGGTGCCGGTTGCGCTGTCGACGCTCGCGGCCGAGGACTCCGGGGTGCGGACCGCGCGGGAGGCCGCCCCGGGCCACCCGGACCGGGTGCTCGTCTTCACCGATGTCGGCGGCTCGTTCGAGCCGGATCGCCGGGTGGAGTTGCGGACCGGCAGCGGATGGTCGGCCCGCCACTGGAGCATGGGCATCTGGAACACCCGGGGCGGCGACTTCGTGCGCGCCGACTGGTCCGGCCCGGACCGGATCACCATCACCGGCCGTAAGAAGCTCACGGTCTTCGACGTCCTCCCGGACGGCAGCCTGAGCGCCCCGCGCGAGGAGCCCCTGCCCCGGGTGCGGTAGCGGGGCTGCCTCGCCGTCGCACGGCGAGGCAGCCCGGCCACCTGGTTCAGCTTTCGGCTCAGCACACCGACGGACTTCCAGGCTTCGGTGACGGCGTCCAGTTCGGCCCCGGTGCCGTACAACTCCTCGGCGACGGTGGCGGTGAGCTTCGCGAAGTCGGCGAACGTCGTCTCGTCGGAGAGCTTTCCGCCGGTGGCGGCGTCGTACCAGATACGGCCGGCCTTCTCCCACGCGTTGCCGCCGATCGCGGTCGCGACGAGGTGGAAGGCGCGGTTGGGGTGCGATCGAGTCTCGGCTGCGGCAACCCCGGGTGGCGGTGTTATCCGGTGATTGATGCCGTGTCACGGGAAGATCCGACGGGCGCGCCGGCGCGGGGTTGCCCGGCGCGGGGTTGCCCGCCCCGGGCCCGGCTCACCGCTGCGCCGGGGTCGGGTCCCGGTCATGCGGCGGTGGTCCGGTGCGTCACCAGCGGTCGATGCCCATGGTCCTGGCCGCGCTGTGGACGGCGTTGTAGTGCGGGACCGACATGTCGGACTTCTTCTGGCCGGCCGGCAGGTTCTTGTCGGCGGCGCGGAACTCGTCGCGGGCCTCCGCGAGCAGGCTGGTGCCGTGGGAGACCGGGACGTCCTTGGTGCCGTGCGCCGGGTGGGACTTGGCGGCCGTCCTGCTGCCCGCGTTGATCAGGGTGTTGCGGGCCTGGTTGTAGTCGGCGACCTTGACGGTCTTCGGGTTGCGGAGCTCCGCCCGCACCCCGGCCGCCGACGGCGCCTGTTCGGCGGCGACGGCGGCAGGAGCGGCAGCGGTGGTGAGCGCACCCGTCACGAGGACGGTCGCGAAGGCGTTCCGAAGGGACCTGTGCATGAGGGTGTCCTTCCGATGGGAAAGCGTCACGGATTCGCCCCTCATGAGCACCGGAACGGTCAGGGTGCGAACGCCTCCGCTCTACCCCGGCCCCTGGCGGCGGAAAACCGGCTTCCGCTCAGGAAGTTCGCCGACGATGAGATCAGGCCTTTGCCTGATTGTGCGTTCATGGGATCAGCGCAGTGGAAAGGCGGGTCGGGAAACGCGGAAGGGTCCAGCATCCGTGTGGATGCCGGACCCTTCCGACTGTGGAGCGCCAGGCCCGGGTTGCACGGACTCTTCCTACTGAAAGTAGGACGTGCTCTGGTAGCACCGCTGACGCCTGACGAGAGATCATCTCCCTCGCGATGCCGAGAATATTAGCAGCTCAGCGCCCGTGTGACGAATCGCGGTCCCGGAGCAGCCGGGCCGGGAGATAGGGCGACTCGATGCGGACGGCCCAGCCGCGGTGGCGGCGGGCGTGGCAGGCGAGGGCGAGGACGTCGAGGCTGAGCGGAGCCGTCAGCTCGGTGGCGCGGTCGGCGACGCGGTGGTGGTCGCGGTGAGCCGTCAGGGCCTCCAGGAGGGCGAGGTTGAATCCGTCCTCGTCGCCGTCGACCACCTGGGCGAGCAGGGCGACGGGCGCCGGGAAGAAGCTCCACTCCTCGGCGCGGACGGCTTCCAGCCGGGCCTTCTCGACGGCGGGGCGGGCGTCGACACCCCGGAGGTGGTCGTGCAGGGCGAGGCGGTAGGCCGCGAACACCGAACGGTCGTCGGAGGAGTGGGTGGGCCCGGCGAGGAGGAGCGGCGCGAGGTCCTCCCGGTCGCCGGCGATCAGGGCGAAGGAGACGGCGGTCTGCCAGTGGCCCGGGCTCGCGGCGCCGGCGTCGTCGGAGCCCGAGCCGGAGCCCGAGCCGGAGCCCGAGCCGGGATCGGCGAGCGCGGAACGGAAGAGGTCGGCGCCGAGCCGGGACCCCAGGCGGAGCCCGGCGAGCTGCGCGTCCGTGGCGTCGGGGGAGTGGGAGGCGCGGATGCGGAAGAGGAGCGCCTGGTGCTCCAGCGCGCGGGCGAGCCCCGGCGCGGTGGTCGCCTCCTGGGCGCTGCGCTCGAAGCGGGCCTCGCTGTCCGGGTGGAGAGGGAGCGACGGCGTCGGACGGTCGAGCCGGACGGGCCAGGAGAGGTCCTCGGGGCGGCGCCCGGGGGACTCGAACCCGGTGACGAGGGAGTGGGGGAGGTAGTCGGTCCCGACCGAGGGGAGCCAGCCGTGGGCGCGGTGAGCGAGGGCGGACAGGGCGAGGGGGAGGAGGGGGAGAAGCGTGCGGGGCCGGGTGCCGTCCGTGCGGTCGAGGAGGGCGACGACGGCGGCGTCGAAGGCCGGGCGGTCGCCGGAGGTGAGAGCGCGCAGGGCGTGCAGGGCAGGGTCGTCCGCGGAGTTCGCGGGAACGTCGATGCGGGTGAGGAAGTGGGCGAGGAGACCGGTGGCCAGGTCGTCGGCGGGGCTGAGGGACTGCCAGGAGTGGAGGAGGGCTTCGAGATGGCGGTCGAAGGAGTCGGTGAGGACGGCGAGACAGAAGGCGTTGACCCAGCGAACGGCGGTGAGCGGGGTGGCCGGGGCACCTTCGGGCTCGGGGTCGTACGACATGCCGAAGTTGACGTAGTCGAGGAAGACGGAGAACCGGCCGCGCGGGTAGTGGGCAGCGAAGGAGGCGGCGCCGACGGCGGCTTCGGCGGCGTTGCGGAGGAGGGCCTTGGCCTCGGGGGAGGAGAGGTCGGGGGAGGAGGCGGAGAGGGCGCCGAGCTGGTCGAGGAAGGCGTCCGAGACGAGCTGCCACTCGGTGGCGGTCATCAGACCGGCGCGGGAGTAGGAGTGGACCTGCCGACCGATGCGGTCGGAGAAGTCGTGGAGGGGAGGGGTCGCTACGTGGTGGCGCTCTATCCGCATGGGGACGATTGAAGCACCGGCCGGGGACAGGGGTCCCCGGCCGGTGCGGCGGGGGAGTCAGGCGTCGAACTCGCCCGCGCGGATGGCGGACACGAGGTCACGCCACTCGCTGACATCGAGTTGGGCGATGGCGTCGGGCCGGAGGCTGCTGCGGACGTAGACGGCATCGGAGGTGATGGATACCTCCGGGCAGTTGCCTGCGTTGGAGCATGCGCTGGGCCGAATCCAGGAGCGGTTCTCCATCGGCTATATCTCCTTCTTGATCTTCGCGATCAGATCGCGGGAGTCCTCAACCGAATGAGACCTATCAGTCATCTGTTCAATGACTGCGCGGTACTCCTCCAGGTGCTCAGCCCGATGGAGGAAGATCGGACCCTCCATGGAGTCGTAACTGACGGTATCGAGCCTGTGCACGGGCCCGTTCGCGTAGTAGATCGCCTGGCCAGGTCCCTTGAAGCCTCCGGCTGCGAAGCTGATCACTCGAAGCGTGACATGTGGCAGTTGGGACAACTCCAGCATCCAGTCCAGTTGTTCCCGCGCCACATCGCGGCCGCCGAACTGCATGCGGAGAGCCGCCTCGTGGACGATCGCCGCGTACGGATGGGTGCCTTTCGCCATCAACATCTCGGATCGCCGCATTCGTTGCTCGACACGTGTCTCCACGACGCGCGGAGTCAGCTGGATCTGATTGTCCTGAAAGATCGCGCGGCTGTAGCGCTCCGATTGCATGGGGCCTGGCGGATGGCAGATTTGGTAGGAGTACATGCCCTGTGCATGGTGCTCGAACTCGCAGATGTCGAGAAAGCCCTGCGGAACGAAGCCTCGATACTCGTCCCACCAGCCCTTGCGCCTGTCCTCAGCCATTGCTGCGAGAGCCTCGATGTATGCGGCATCGGTCTCATTGAAGGCTTCGGCGAGCGTGCGGACTCGCTCGGCGGTGATCGGGTAGTGCCCCTTCTCGACCTGAGTGATCTTCGTTCGGTCCAGTCCGAAGACCGCTGCGGCTTGGGCAGTTGTTCGGCCGGCGCTGTCTCGCATCTTTCGCAGCTCGATGCCCAACCGTTCCTGCCGGGCCGAGGGGGTTGCACGTGGTGGCATGGGCCAAGCATCTACGCCGACCCGCAAATGGTCCAGCGGCTATCGGTGGACCATGTTTCCGGATTCGGTGGCACATGTGAGCCTCCATGCCCTACAGTCTGTGATGCACCGATCACCGAACGGATCGTCAGTAACGCTGCTCGGGCACCGAAGAACACCCATGTCCAGTGGGTTCGTTCACGGCGACGCATCCGCCGGTCTCACCCTTCCCCCTCCGGGAGACGCTGTGCGTAACCTCAACTCCCCCTCCCTCGCCCTCTCCCGCGACGCCCTCCGCGACGGGATGGCCAGCGCCGGCTGGCCGCCCTCCCTCATCGCGGACGCCGAACTCGCGATGGTCGAACTGATCGTCAACGCCTGGCGCCACGGCGAGACGGCCTCCCCGGTCATCCTGATCCACCACCGCGCCAACACCCTGCGCGTCGCGGTCTCCGACCGCAGTCCCCTCCTCCCGGAGCAGGGCCCCCTCGCCCTCCTCTCGGAGACCGGCCGGGGCCTCCAGCTCGTCGCGGGCCTCACCCACCGCTGGGGCGTCGACCCCCAACACCTCGGCAAGACCGTCTGGTTCGAGCTGCAGCAGGACGGTGTCGCGTGAGCGCCCACCACCCCATCCACCCCGCCGACCCGGCCCTCCTCCACCTCACCCCCCGCCAGCTGGCTGAACTGATCGTCGAACTCCGCACCGAGGGACGTGAGTTCGGCCTCCTCTGGCCCTCCGCCGCCCCCGGTGACATCGACCTCCGCGGCCGTCGCCTGATCGACGTCGGCAACATCCCGGCCAGCACCCTGATCAACCTCCTCGCCGTCCTGCGCGAGTTCAGGCGCAGCCGGGACGTACGCCACTGCCACTCCGAGGGCACTTAGGAATCCTCCGCCCGGTCGAGTGGGAGACTCGCTTGGAACCTCGCGATCCAAGGAGCCCCCGCATGGCAACAGGCGCCACCGACGAGCCTGATTCGGCAACGTCCATACCCGGCCGGAGAGTTCTCGATCTCCTGGACAAGGCCATCGACCTCCAGACTCCGCTTGTGCGCAAGAACATCGCACGCGCCCGCCAGCGGAACCCGGAGGCGACACCGGAGCAGGTCATTCGCAACCTGGAACGGATGTACGTCAGCGCCCTGGCCGGGACGGGTGCCGCAGTTGGCGGAGTCGCGGCCGCTCCCGGCGTCGGCACCGGAGTCGCACTCGCCCTGTCGGCGGGCGAGGTCCTCTCGTCCTTCGAGCTGAGCGCCCTCTTCGCACTCTCGATAGCCGAAGTCCACGGGGTCCCCATCGACGAGCTCGAACGCCGCCGGACGATCGTGATGGGCATCATGCTCGGCGGCAGCGGCTCCGGCACCATTACCAAGGTCGCCGAACGCACCGGGCAGCACTGGGGACGCCAGGTCGTCGCCAAGGTGCCCGTGCAGACCCTGCGTCAGATCAACAAGGTCCTGGGGAGGAACTTCGTCACCAAGTTCGGCACCAAGCAGGGCATCATCGTCCTCGGCCGGGTGGCGCCGTTCGGCATTGGCGCCGTCATAGGCGGCGGTGCCAACGCCGCCCTCGCCGCTCTCGCCGTCAAGGCCGGCCGTCGCGCGTTCGGCCCGGCCCCGACGTCATGGCCGGTGGCGCCGGGCAGAACCCCCGCGGCCCCGGCGCCGCAGCACCCGGCATCCGAGGAAGGCCCGACCGGGGAGCCCGAACCCCACGAGCCCGCATCCGGCGAGCCCGTGCTCTAGGGGTGCGCGGCCGCGGTCGCCGCGTACGTGTTGAACCTCAGGTACAGCCCGATGTGCGCCGGCGCCCCCGGTGCGATGGTGCGGTAGCTGCACAGCTCCTGCACCCCGCTCTCGCCTCCGGGCAGCCCTTCCGTCAGCTGCCGCAGCATCTCGGCGTGCGGGCGCGGATCGACACCTTCGATCCGCATCAGCTCCGCGATCCGTCCGGCGGCCTCGGCGTCGCTGCGGGTGTTGCCGGGAAGCCGCAGGTAGACGTTGGCCTCCTCCGGCCCCGTCGCACCCTCCCGGAACGCCACGTAGGTCATCGGTTCGTTGTCCACCGTGCCGCCGTCCCGCCCGTAGATCACGGCACGGGCTCGGGCCGCCCGCGCCGAGTCGTGGCGGTGCGACAGTGCGGCCACGGTGTCCAACTCGTCCATCGGCATCGGGAGATGGCGGAAGTAGACCTTCACCCGGGAGGCGCTTCCGCCGTCCAGGTCGAGGGCGAAGAACTCCACCTCGTGCCCGCGCCGGGCGAGTTCCCCGCACCGCCGCCCGACCGGCTCCCAGGCCTCGGTCAGCCCCAGCCGGTGCATGGCTTCGGCCATGACCTCGTGGGTGCGGTCCGGGCCGTGCGCCTGCGGGTTGAGGTAGACCTTGTAGTGCGGCCGCTCGCCGGGCTGCCAGGCCAAGGAGTGCCAGACGGTGGGCCGATTGAGGCCGGGACGGGTCGTGACGAACAGGTCCTCGACGTCGAGGTACCGCTCGATGCTCACCCCCGGCCGTTCGGCGAGCCGAAGCGTCAACTCCCTTCCGGCTTCCTGGCATCCGAGCGGAGTGCGGTCAACGCGCTCTCCGGGCTTCCGCTGCGCGAGCAGGTCGGGCAGCTGGCGTACCGGCAGTGCGTGGCGCGCTGCCAGCTGGAGGCGCTGGCGGTGTTCCGGGCCGCCGGGATGGCGCCGGCCCAGCTCGGCCCGGTGCCGCCGGAGGTGATGCCGCAGGTGCTCGAACTGCCGGACGCGCAGTTCCAGGAGCTGGCCGGGGCCAGCCTGCAGATCGACGCGACGGCCCGCTCCTCGATGTGGGAGGACCTCCAGCGGGGCCGTCCCACCGAGATCGACTCGCTGCAGGGCGAGATCGTCGCCCTCGCCGAACGCCACGGCTTCACGGCGCCCGCCAACGCCCGCCTGATCACCCTCGTCCACGAGGCCGAGGCGGCCGCCCCCGGGACCGCCCCCGGCTGGACCGGCGCCGCCCTCCTCGCCGAACTCGCCCCGGCCCACTGACGGGGCGCTCCCGGCCGCCTGCGTGGGAAGTCGGCCGGGCCGACTTCCAACGCATTCCGCTCGTCGTTCGCTCAGTGATCCGGGGCCTTGCCCGGGGCATGCCGAGGTGCTCGCGGTTCAGGGCAGCGGAGTCTCGGGATCCTCGGGCCGGGCTCTGCGCCATGGCGTTCCGTCAATGTCGATGACGGGGCCGGGTCCGCCCTCGGCGGGTGCCAGCCGCATGCTGACCCACTCGCCCGGGCGGGGTTCGGGGGCGCCCAGCCCGGTGAGTACCGACCGGTCCCCGAAGTGACCAGCAGCCACCAGAATGCCTTCGCGGCGAAGTCGCGGCAGCGTCTCGCGCAGGCGCCGCATGGGGTCCGGCGCGCGGCACACGGTCGCCAGGTCGCTCCGGGTCAACCGCCTGCCCTGCGCCCGCCGAAACAGCTCGATCAGCCGTCGCGGTCCGGTGTCCTGTCCGAGAACGGCCTCCCGGTCCTCCTCGGCGAGTTGTTGCAGGACTCCGGTGCGGAAGTCCCCGTTCAACCGGATCCAACGGATCGCGTTGCGGCCCTGGCGGGTGAGTGGGGACTTGCGGTCCCGGTTGTACGACTCCCTCAGGTGCTCGGGCAGGAGCCGGATGACGCCGTAGCTGTACTTTCCAGTGCGGTCGTCCGCCTCGGCAACGACGCAGAGCGATCCCACGAGTTCGGGTCCGAAGAGCCACATGCCGCTCCGGAGGAGAGTCCACTTCAGGTCGAAGCCGATGCCGTCCAGGGTGAAGTCGAGGTGCCCCGTGCCGTCCGTCAGCCCGAACTCCCGTTGCATCAGTCGGCGCACGGTCGAGCCGAAGAGCACCTTCTCGGCCTTCTCCAGCTGCCTCCACTCGTAGCGGCCGGTCCGGCCACCGTCCAGCAAGTAGTCACCGGCGCTCTCGATCACCCCGGCCATCCGCGATCCGGCCGGATCCAGCCGGGCCAACTCCCGTACCAGGTGTTCGAGCGCAGGGTCGGCCGAGTCCGGGATCTCGATCTCGAACAGGGGCTCGGTGTCGCCGCCGCCATCGGAGCGCGGGCCGGCAGGCGACTGCGAGCCGACCCGATCGTCGGCCACGTTCGCTTCATCTGCTTCGTCCGCCCCGTCAGGTGCCGGCGTGTCCGCCGACCGGTCCCAGGGGGAGGCGGTCATCCAGTCCCGCAGCCGGGCCGTCTCGGCCCGGGCGGCCTGCGCCTCGGCCAGGGCCTCGTCACTGCTCGCGGCGATGTACTGGATCCGCTCCAGCATCTCGCCGAGCACGTCACCCCCGATCACCGCTCCACCGGAACCTCCTGGAGCGAGTGAGGAGAGCAACTGCCTGGTCACGGCGACCTCGGCTGCCAACTGCAGGTTCTCCTGGTGCTTCTTCTGCAGTTCCTTCCGCAGACGCTGGATCTCGGTGCCCCGGCGGTCCTCCTCCGGCTCCTGGCCCGCCCAGCCCTCGCTGCCATCCATCTGTTCGCGGGCGAGGGTGTAGAACTCCCGCACACGCTTCTGGGCGGCCTGTCGATCGCCACGCGTCGCGCGAACGCACACATCGGCCACGGCCTCCGCAAGACGCGGCTTGGCGTGCAGGTTCGTTCCGCGGAGCAGCCGATGCAGAGTCTGCTCCGCTGGAGGGTCCGCCGGCTCGTCGCGCATGGTCTCGACGAGCCGGCGGCGGAGTTCGGCCACGTTCAGCCCCGCGCTGTCGCGCAGGTCTCGCAGGTGCAGGACGAGCAGGTTCATTGCGGGACAGGCCCCGAGCGGATCGCCCTGGCGGCGCCCGCTGCGAATCCGTTCCGGTGTCACCGAGGGCTCCAAGATCTCTCTGTAGTTCGCACATTCTATCCGGGAGAATGTGGGAGAAGGGCGAGCCGCCGACCACCTCGTGCAACCGTTGGGGCCGACTCCGACGAAAGGTGCACCATGACCCAACGCCCGGCTCGCCGCCGCACACTGATCGACCTGTTGGCCTTCATCGCAGTGCTGGCAACCGGGATCATCCTGGTCGCGCTGGAAGCCACGGGGATGACGGTCGTCATGGTGGCCGGTGCTCTCTCCACGCTCTATGCCGCGTGGACGGTGGGCAGCCGACGGCAGCAGCCTCCGGACCGGCTCGACGTCCGGGGTGCCGACGGGCTTCCCGAATCGCCCTCGTCGGCAAGCGGCTGACACGGTTCTCGCCCCACCAGGGGCGGGCATCGGGCGGCCCGCGAACCGTCGGCCCGACCGACGCCCTGCGCCGCTCGGAGCAGCGGCTGCGCCCCCCGGGTGTCGGGGCGTCGGCATGTCCCGTTCCGGTGCCGCCTGCGCGGGAAGTCGGGCGGGCCGACTTCCCGCGCAGGCGGCGTCAGGAGAAGTCCAGGACCAGCCGGCCGCGCAGGCCGCCGGCCTCCAGGAGGCGGTGGGCCCGGGCCGCTTCCTCGGCGGGCAGCACGTCCGCGACGCGCAAGGTCAGCACGCCCGCCTCGGCCTGGCGGCGCAGGGCGTCCAGCCGCACGGTGTCCGTGATGGCGTCCGTCACCATCACCGGGCGCACCAGGACGCCGCGTTCGGCGGCGCCGGACCAGCCCTTCAGCTCGGCCAGGGTCCCGCCGTCGGCCACGGCGGGTACGAGCTCGGTGGCCTGGTGGGAACCGTCCACCAGGCCGGGGACGCCGTCGGGCACCAGCGCACGGATGCGGTCGGCGACGTCGGGGCCGCGTTCCACCACGTGGTCGGCGCCGAACCCCCGTACCCGCTCGACGTCCTGCGGAGCGGCGTCCGCGATGACGGTCAACCCGTCGGCCTTGGCCAGCTCGACCGCGTACCCGCCGACGGCCCCGGCCGCTCCGGTCACGGCGACGATCCCGCCGGGTGGCACGGCCAGTGCGTCCAGGGCCAGGCGTGCGGTCATCGCGTTCATCAGCAGCGTGGACGCCGCGGGGTGGTCCACCCCCTCCGGTGCCGGGACCACCGAGGCGGCGGGCACCACGACCTGCTCGGCGTACGCCCCACCGTGTTCGCCGATGAACAGCACGACGGCGACCACCCGTTGGCCGACGGCGAGTCGTCCGTCCGTCCCTGGCCCGAGCTGGTCGATCACCCCGGCCGCGTCCATGCCGGGCACGAACGGGGGCCGCCTGCCCGGCATCCGTGCGGCGTGGCCGCCGCGCCGCAGTACCGCGTCGGTCGGGTTCACGGCGGCCGCGTGCACCCGGATGCGGACCTCACCGGGGCCCGCCTGCGGCTCGGGCAGCTCCAGGACACGCAGGACGTCCGGGCCGCCGAACTCCTCAATTCCCATGGCTCTCATGCCACTTGCAAGTCGCCTCGCGGGCCGGGTGTTCCCGCGTGGCGCGTGCCGCGCGTCGACGCCGATGCCTCAGTCCCGGGGCCAGGGTCGCCCGTCGAGCCGTTCGATGCCGGTGTTGAAGCGGCGCAGGAAGCCGGCGAAGGAGGCTATGTCCTCCTCCGGCCAGTCCGTCATCACGAGGTTCAGCGCCCGTACGTGGGCCTCGCGTTCCGCTTCCAGCCGGTTCCGGCCCTCCTCGGTGAGGCGGAACTTGCGGGCGATGCCGCCGTCCGGGTCCGGGATGCGTTCGAGCAGTCCCGCGCTCTTCAGGGCCGCGGTCTGCCGGTTGAGGGTGGAGACGTCCAGGGCGAAGGCGTCGCTCAACTGCCCGATGGACATGGGCCCCTCGGCGTCGACCCGGCTGAGCAGGATGTAGGAACTGCGTTCGAGCTGGCTGCCCTCGGGGCGGGCGTTGACCTGGCTCAGGTCGCGGTGCCGGGCGAACACCAGGAATTCGAGGGCGACCTCGTGCGTGGGGCTGGTCATGTCGAAGTCCCTTCATCACCGCTTCGACCTGCGGGTTCTCCGTGGATCACCTTTCAGTATGCCAGAGGTATGCGCGGCCCACATGATGTGCATGGCACACATCATGTGTAAGCTGACCATTCTGTGTTCCATGCACATTGTGTGTTTTCTGCACACTCCTGCTCTTCGACTGCCCGAGGAGGCCCGTCATCAACGGCCCCGCCCCCACTCCCCGCACCGGTCCGATCGTGGCGGTGCTCGCCTTCACCGGCACCGTCGCCGCGATCATGCAGACCCTGGTCACCCCACTGATCAGCGAGCTCCCGCAACTCCTGCACACCAGCGCGTCCAACGCCTCCTGGGTCATCACCGCGACCCTGCTCTCCGCCGCCGTCTTCGTCCCGATCAGCGGCCGCCTCGGTGACCTGCTCGGCAAGCGGACGATGCTCATCGCCTCCTGCGTCCCGCTGCTGCTCGGCTCGGTCCTGTGCGCGGTGGCCGACTCCGTGGTGCCGATGATCGCCGGCCGGGCGCTGCAGGGCATGGGCATGGGCCTGGTGCCGATCGGCATCAGCCTGCTGCGCGACGTCCTGCCGCCCGAGCGGCTCGGCTCGGCGATCGCCCTGGTCAGCGCCTCCATGGGCATCGGCGGCGGCCTCGGCCTGCCGATCGCGGCCGGCGTCGCCGACTACGCCAGCTGGCGCGTGCTGTTCTGGGGCACCGCCGTGCTGACCGTCGGCATCATCGGCATGCTCTGGACCGTCATCCCGGCCCCCGCCGCGGACGGCCGCCCCGCCGGCGGCCGTTTCGACTTCGTCGGCGCGATCGGCCTCAGCATCGGCCTGGTCTGCCTGCTGCTGCCCGTCTCCAAGGGCGGGGACTGGGGTTGGGGCAGCACCCGCACCCTCGGCCTGTTCACCGCCTCCGCCGCGATCCTGATGCTCTGGGCCCGCTGGGAGCTGCGCGTCCCCGAACCGCTGGTGGACCTGCGGGTCACCGCGCGCCCGCGGGTGCTGCTGACCAACGCCGCCTCCGTCCTGGTCGGCTTCGGCATGTACGCCCAGGCGCTGATCGTGCCGCAGCTGCTCATGCTGCCGAAGCTCACCGGCTACGGGCTGGGGCAGTCGATGCTGGCGATGGGCCTGTGGATGGCGCCCGGCGGGCTGATGATGATGGTCGTCTCCCCGTTCGGCGGCAAGCTGTCCGCCGCGCGCGGACCGAAGTTCACCCTGGCCGCCGGGGCGCTGACGATCGCCGTCGGCTACGGGCTGGCGCTGCCGCTGATGGGCTCCGCCTGGGGCGTGCTGATCGTGACGATCGTCTGCAACAGCGGTGTCGGCCTGGCCTACGGCGCGATGCCCGCACTGATCATGAGCGCGGTGCCGCTGTCCGCGACGGCCTCGGCGAACAGCTTCAACACCCTGATGCGTTCGCTGGGCACCTCGGTGTCCGCCGCCGTGATGGGCGTTGTGCTGTCGCAGATGACCGTCGACCTGGGCGGGCACGCCCTGCCCTCGGAGGGCGGCTTCCGGGTCGGCCTGGTGATCGGCTGCGGCGTCGCGCTGATCGCGGCCGCCGTTGCCGCCGTCATCCCTGCGCCGCCCGCTCCCCAGCTGCGCGCCGTTCCCGCCCCGGGGGCGGGGGACGCCGAGCCGGCCAAGCCGGCCACGGCCTGAGGTCCGACCGGGTGGGGCGCGCCCGTTTGCCCGCACAGGCGGGCCCGCCTGCCTGCGGCCCGCCCCGGGCGCGTTGTGCTCGCACGCCCGGGGCGGGCCGCGTCGGCGCTACCGGAAGGCCGGCAGGTTGCGCTCGACCCAGGCCCGGAAGGGCGCGGCCGGGCGGTGCAGCACGGCCGCCACGTCGGGGCTGACCGCCTGCTCGGCGGGGAGCGGGAGGCCGAGGACGTCCAGCGTCCCGGCGATCACCTGCTCCGGCATGAACCGCGCCAGGTGGGCGTGGGCCTGCTCCCGGGACAGCTCCACGAAGGCCACCTCCTCGCCCAGGGCCTCGGCGATGACCTCGGCCTGCCGGCGCGGTCCGATCGCCTCCGGTCCGGTCAGCTCGTAGGTGCGGCCGCCGTGCCCGTCCTCGCGCAGCACGGCGGCGGCGACCGCCGCGATGTCCGCCGGGTCGACCACGGGCAGCGCCACCCCGCCGAACGGCGCGAAGACCGTCCGCTCCGCCCGGACCGTCCCGGCCCAGGCGAAGGCGTTGGAGGCGAAGCCGCCGGGGCGCAGGACGGTGAAGTCCCGTCCGGAGGCGCGCACGGCGGTCTCGAACTCCCGGAGCCGGGCGTGCGAGGGTGCGTCCGGCCGGGTGGCGCCGACCTGTGAGGAGACCAGGACGATCCGCTCCACCCCGGCGTCCGCGACCGTCCTCAGCAGGGTTTCCGGGCTCTCGCCGTGGCTGTTGAGCTCGCCGCCCAGCAGGACGAACAGCGCGCGGGACCCTTCGAGGGCCGGGCGCAGGCCGGCGGCGTCGCCGAGGCCGCCCCGGGCCCAGCGGACCCCGGCCGCCGGGTGGGCGGGCTGCGGCTGCCGGGACACGGCGACCACCTGCTCGCCCGCCTCGGCCAGCAGCTCCACCAGCGTCCGGCCGATGTTTCCGGTCGCGCCCGTCACTGTGATCATTTCCGCCCCCAGGAGTGAGATGTCAGGAGTTGAGATGTGCGGTCGAGCCAGTGAGTTAGTTGGCTGACTGAGAAGACCGTAGCCGCCTCCCGGGCGGCTGTCTATAGTCAGTCGGGTGACTGACTCAGTGAACCGGCGCACGGCGGCGTCGCAGAAGCGCCGACGGCTCACCGCGGCCGCGGCCAAGGTCCTGCACGAGCAGGGCGTCGAGCGGACCACCCTCGCCGACATCGCGCGCGAGGCCGACGTCCCGGTCGGGAACGTCTACTACTACTTCAAGACCAAGGACGAGCTGGTCCGCGCCGCGCTCTCCGAGCACAGCGCACACCTGGACGAACTCACCGAGCGGCTGGAGCGGTCGCCCGACCCGCTGGACCGCCTCAAGGCGCTGGTCGAGGCCTGGGTCGGCCGGCGTGACACCGCCGCCCGGCACGGCTGCCCGACCGGCACCCTGGCCGTCGAACTCGACAAGCGCACCGACGGGGACCTCGACGCGGAGGCCGGCGCGGTGATCCGGCGGCTGCTCGACTGGGCCGCGGGCCAGTTCCGCGAGCTGGGCCTGCCCGACCCGGACGGCCTGGCCCTCACCCTGGTCGCCGGCTACCAGGGCATGTCCCTGCTCGCCAACGCGCTGCGCGACCCGGAGGTCATGACGCGCGAAGGGGACCGCCTGCTGCGCTGGCTCGACTCCCTGCGGGCCGCGTAGGCCCGCTCTCCGCGGGGCCGCCCTCGGGCGGGCCCGGCGGGCCGGGGTCTCGGCCGCCGGGCATGCGGTGGGCGAGCGGGTGGAGCCCCGTCTCGATGCGTTCGGCGGACACGTCCCGGTCGCGGTGGTGGCGGTACGGCTCCGGGGCGAGCGGTGCCGGCGGCTGGTCGGCGAGGACGTCCGGGTCCTCGGCCCGTGCCGCCGCGGCTCAGGCCCGCCGCGGTTCGACCGACGCCGCGAGCGCGCCCGGCAGTTCGGCGCAGGC
The DNA here is from genome assembly GCF_053611565.1 of Kitasatospora sp. NPDC054795. NCBI lineage: Bacteria > Bacillati > Actinomycetota > Actinomycetes > Kitasatosporales > Streptomycetaceae > Kitasatospora > Kitasatospora sp. NPDC054795. Next base: position 74,134 of record NZ_JBSHAP010000020.1, on the reverse strand, counting down.
CGTCCGGAGCCGTCGCGCGAGGTCGGCGCGGGTGTGCCCGGACGGCTGCGCCACCCAGCCGTCCATCGCCTGGTGGAACGCGGCGACCAGCATGTCCGTCGCCAGCCGGGCGCGCAGCGCTGCACCCGGCTCGGGGCCGTCGAGGGCGAACCGGCGGGTGACCGTCGACACCGCCTCCCGGGTCGCCCGCTCGCAGAAGGCCAGCCCGTGGGCGTCCATCGAGGGCGTCCGGGCGGCCAGTCGGCGGCTCGCCAGGGCGCGTTCGGCCCAGCCGTCGGCCGGCATCCGGTCGATCGCCCCGGTGAGAGCCCCCTCCAGGAGGGCCATCAGCCGGCCGTCGTCCGACGGCCGGCTCTCCAGCACCTCCAGGAACGTCGTCCACAGGTCCTGGGTGGGCGCCATCGCGACGTCCTCCTTGCTGGAGAACGCGCGGAAGAAGGTCCGCTTGGAGACCTCGACGGCCTCGCACAGCCGGTCCAGCGTCACCCCGTCGAAGCCGTGCTCGCCGAACAGCTCCAGGGCGGTGTCGATCAGTGCCTGACGGGTGCGCAGCTTCTTGCGCTCGCGCAGCGGGAGCGCGGCGCCCGGCGCTTCGGGGGGCTGTTCGGCACCCCGCTCCGGTGCCGTGGTGGTGGCCTTCTCGGGACTCATCGCGGTCAGTCTAGTCGGGGCTGTAATGCCACCTGTAGGCTTATGCCACTCAGTGGCAGAATCTTGGGGAGGATCCTCCATGCGTGCACTCCTGGTCGACCGCTCGGCCCCCGGCGGCCTGCGCCTCGGTACGGCCCCGGACCCCGAGCCGGCGCCCCACCAGGCACTGGTCCGGGTCACCGCGACCTCGCTCAACTACGGCGAGGTCGCCTTCGGTCTCGACACCGCCCCCGACGGCACCGTCCTCGGCTGGGACGCCGCCGGCATCGTCGAACGCGCCGCCGCCGACGGCTCCGGCCCCGCCGAGGGGACCCCGGTGGTCACCCTGATGCCGGCCGGCGGCTGGGCCGAACTCCGGGCGGTGGACACCGGGCTGATCGGCGCCGCACCCGTCGGTGCCGACCTCGCCGCCCTCGCCACCATCCCGGTCGCCGCCCTCAGCGCCCTGCGCGCGCTGCACCGCATCGGCCCGCTGCTCGGCCGCAGCGTCCTGGTCACCGGCGCCACCGGCGGCGTCGGCCGGTACGCCGTCCAGCTCGCCCGGGCGGCGGGCGCGCACGTGGTCGCGTCCACCGGCTCGCCGGACCGGAACGGCGAGGTGCTGCGCCGCCTCGGCGCCCACGAGGTGGTCGCCTCGCCGAAGGAGACCGCCGGGCCGGTCGACGGCGTGGTCGACGTCGTCGGCGGCCCCCAACTGGTCGAGGCCTACGAGGCCCTGGGCCCCGGCGGCGTCCTGGTCGCCACCGGCCACAGCTCCGGCCGGGGCGAGGACTTCGCGTTCGGCACCCTGTTCGGCGACGCGAGCAGGCACGACCGCTCGGTGGTCTCCTTCTACCTGCTCGGCTGCACCGGCCTCGGCCGCGACCTCGGCTGGCTCGCCCACCGGGTGGCGGCCGGCGAGCTGGACGCCGGTATCACCTGGCGCGGCGACTGGGACGACGCGGCCGAGGCGGTCGACGCCCTGCTCGGGCGGCGGCTGCACGGCAAGGCGGTGCTGGCCATCGGCGCCTGAGGCCTCCCTCGGGCCCGGTCCGGCTCCCGTCCGGGGCCGCTGGACCCGACCCGTCCGGGGCCGCTGGACCCAACCCGTCCGGGGCTGCGACGCACCGCCCGTGCGCGGCCCGCCCACTCGGACGGGTCAGGAGCTGTCGCTGTGGAGCGCGATGTTGCCAAGCATGGGGACGTACGGGCCCCTCGGCCGCCGAACACCGACCAGGAGAGGGATCCTCGGTGCGTGAACTCCACAGTCCCCCCAGCCACGGCCCCGGCCACCGTCCGCTGCCGGGGCGTCCGCCGCTCGGCCGTTCCCAGGGCGGCGACCGGCGACCTGGCCGGAGCTGGACCCCGCAGCGCACGATCGCGCTGATCGCGGCGGCGTCCGGCGCCGTCGTGCTCGTGGCCTGCAGCAGCAGCTCGTCGGGCACGTCGGCCGGCTCGCCGTCCGCCACCCTGCCCAACGCCAGCGCCTTCTCCGGCGAGCCGCCCTCCGCCATCGCCTCCGCCGCCCAGTCGCTGCTGGCCTCGGCGTCGGCCGCGGCGGTCTCGGCGTCGGCGGCCGCCTCCGAAGCCGGCGCCTCCCTCTCCGCGGCGGCTTCCTCCTTTCAGGCGTCCGTGTCGGCGCAGCAGGCGGCGACCCGGGAGAAGGCCGCCTCGGTGCTCAGCGGGGTGACGGACGGCGGCAACGCGCTGAACGACGTCACCATCACCGGCCTTTCCCGGCAGAGCACCGGCGGCCTGCACGCCGTGGTCGTCACGATCCAGAACCCGGGGCCCAACGCGGCCTCCTACGCGGTCCAGGTCGACTTCACCGACTCCAGCGGCAAGGCCGTGGACAGCTCGATCGTCGGCGCCGAGAACGTCCCGGCGAACGGCAAGGCCCAGCCCGTCGCCTTCAGCCGGCAACCGGCCGACCAGCCGCTGACGCCCGTGGTGGTCAAGGCCGTCCGCTACTGACGTCCCACGGTGCGGCCCGATGGCCCGATGGCCCGATGGCCCGATGGCCCGATGGCCCGATGGCCCGACGGCCCGGCACGCGGCCGCCGGGCCACCGGAAGTCCGCCGCGTGATCCCGCACCCAGTCGCGGATGTCGCTCGGCGGACGCCCGAGCACCTCCCGTACGGTGCCGGTCACCCGCTCCGGCTCCCGTGTGAACGGGGGCTGTGCCCGGGGACTACCAGCCGTGCTCCACCGGCCCGACGGGTGCCAGCCCGACCTGCCGCGCCAGCCACTCGGCGCGCTCGACGTCGCCCTGGCGGAAGTGGATGAACAGGGTGTGGCTGCCCGCGGGCCGGTCGAAGTCGACGTTGTCGCTGCTGAGGGTGATCTGGACACCGGCGTCCTTGGCGCGGACGTCCAGGCCGAGTTCGGGGGCGGCCGGCCAGGCGAAGCCGTCCCAGGACAGTGAAGCGGGCGAGGAGCCGAGGAGGGCGAGGAACCTGTCCTCGATCGACCCGGCAGGCCGCTCGTCCAGATGGAACGCGAACGGGGCCAGTGCGTCCACCCGGGGATCGCCCGCCGCCAACAGCCGTCGGAGCTCGTCGGTCCCGACGCTCCGTTCCTGGCCGCCCGGGTACACGTGGTCGGGAAAGGCCTCGAACAGCCGCCGGGCCTCCGCCGCCGTGAGTTCGTCCGCGTACGCGTTCGCCTCCGTCGAGCGCCGGTGCACGGTGATGCCCAGCAGCCGTTGGGCGGCGTCGTAGGCGACCCACCGGTTGGTGGTGCGCAGGACCGGAAGGACGTGCGAGGTACTCATGGCGGTGAGTCAAACAGACCGGGCACGGAGCGTCATGCGGATTCTCCGGGCGGCCGGGCTCAGCCGCCGACGCGCACCACGTACTTGCCGGTCGCCAGCCCGTCCTGCATGGCGTCGTGGGCGGCCGGGACGGTGTCGAGGCCGGGCAGTTCCGTGACCGGCAGTTCGAGGCCCCCGTCGGCGAGCAGGTCGAGGACCCGGCGGATGGCGCGGGCCAGCCGCTCGGGGGCGGTGGCGGCCAGGCCGCGGTGGCTGAAGCCGGTGACGGTCAGGTTGCCCGCCATCAGGCGGCCGAGCGGGGGCAGGTCGGCGACGGTTCCGCCGCCCGCGTTGCCGAACAGCACGATCCGCGCGCCGGGCGCCGCCACGGCGAGGTCGAGGTCGAGCGCCGCGGTGCCCAGCGGGTCGAGCACCAGGTCGACGCCCCGGCCGCCGGCGGCGGCGCGAATCGCCTCGGCCGCCTCGTCGGTACGGGCGAAGGCGTGGTCGTAGCCGGAGGCGATCGCCGCCGCGGCCTTCTCCGGCCGGCCGACCGTGCCGATCAGCCGGCCGCCGCCGAGCAGCGGGACGAGCCGGGCGACGGCGTTGCCGATCCCGCCGCCCGCCGAGTGGACGAGGACGGTGTCCCCGGCGGCGAAGCGGCCCGCGTCGGTCAGCAGCAGCACCGAGGTGGCCAGGCCCAGCGGGACGGCGGCGGCCTCGCGCAGCGCCACCCCGTCCGGGAGCGGCACGGTGAGCGCGGCCTCCGCGACCACCACCTCGGCCAGGCCGGCGCCGACCGGCGCGGCGACCACACGGTCGCCCACCGCGAGTCCGGTGACGCCGGCGCCGAGCGCGCGGACCGTGCCGGAGACCTCCTTGCCGGGCCGGTACGGCCAGTCGGCGGCGTACGCGGCGTCCCCGCGGCGGGTCATCACGTCCACGAAGTTCAGTCCGGCGTAGGCGACGTCGATCGCCACCTGCCCCGGTCCGGGGTGCGGCGCCGCGATCTCCTGGACCTGCGAGTTCTCGGCTCCACCGGGTGCGGTCATCACCAGTGCGCGCATGTCGGTCCCCCTCGACTACGATGTTCGACGAACGACGAAGTTGATGCGGGTCAGTGGTACCACGCCGTTTCCATGGATGTCGAACATCGCAGACAGGAGAGGTCGACCCATGCCCCGCAGCACCCGCCGCCGACCGGCGCTCGCGCACCCCGCGACCGAGGAGATCGACCTCTTCGACGTCCTGCACGCGCTCTCCGACCCCACCCGGATGACCATCGTCCGCATCCTGCGCACCGAGCCCGAGCGGGCCTGCGGCACCTTCCCGGTGGATGTCGCGCCCTCCACCCTGAGCCACCACTTCAAGGTGCTGCGCGAGTCCGGCCTGATCGCCCAGCGCGAGGAGGCCAACCGGCGCTTCTCCGCCCTGCGCACTGTCGACCTGGAGCGGCGCTTCCCCGGCCTGCTCGACACCGTGCTCGCCGCGCACGCCCGTACGGCGGGCTAGCGGCCGGGGCGCGCTCGGCGCCGGGTGTTCGGCGCCTGCCCGGTCCCGGGCGTCCGGCGCCCGCTCAACGCCGGTGCCAGACGGCCCAGTTCTGCCCGGCGTCGAACCGCTCGACGTACCAGTCGGCGGGGCGCCCGGGCCAGTAGGCCTCCGGCGGCCTCCCCGCCTCGGGCAGCGGGAGGACCATGACGTTCGCCTCCGCAGGGACGGGCTGCCAGCGGGGGTCACGGAACCAGACCCGACCGCGGTAGATCTCGAAGGTCTGGGTGGCGCGCAGCGACCAGTCGACATCCCAGGCGAACACCACGTTGTCGTCCGCGGTGATCCCGGAGGCGCGGGTGAAGCCGGTCGCCAGACCCTCCCGCCCCACCGCGTGCGGCCGGGCGACCTGCGCGGTGATCGTCGAGGTCGCGAAGGCGGCGAACAGCGCCAGCGAGACGCCGAGCGCCCCGAGCACCCGGCGCCCCCCGCTGTTGCGGACCAGCACCACTGTGCCGAGCGCGAACACCACGGCGGCGCAGGTGCGGGGCAGGTCGATCCGGCCCCAGTCCGCGGCCAGGAACGAGACGTCGGGCAGGGTCCAGGGGATGAACATCGACGTGTGCAGCCGCTCGCCGGCCGCCAGCGCCACGATCCCGGCGAGCAGCAGGACGAGCCCGGCCGCCACCGCCGCCGTCCGGACCAGTGCCCGGCGCCCGTACCCGGCGAGCACCGCGACGCCCGCCACGAAGGCCGCCGGGACGAGGTAGGAGGTGTAGCGGGCGTACACCCAGTCGTCGACCCGGCCGTCCAGCGGCAGGGCGGCGGAGGCGGCCAGGGCCGTGCCGAACAGCAGTGCCACCAGCACGCCGCCGGTGATCCGCAGCTCCCGCGGCGGGCGGCGGTCGAACACCGCGCCCAGGCAGGCGACGACGGCGAGTCCGCCGATCCCCCAGGTGGAGGCGATGAAGTACCAGACCTGGCCGGCGGCCCGCGCGAGGGTCTGCAGGGCGATCGCCGGATCGGTCAGGCCCTTCCAGAGGGAGCCGCCGACATCGCTGTCCGGGACGGTGAACTGCGCGTGCAGCCAGGCCGACAGCAACTCGGCGCCGAGCACGCCGAGGCCGAGTGCCGCGAGCCCGGCCGCCGTGGCGCGCCGGGGCGCCCGGCGCAGCAGCAGGACGCCGAGGAGGACGGCGGCGGTGAGCGCGACCACCACGCCGCCGCGGTCGTGCACCGCCATCGCACAACCGGCCGAGGCCCCGGCCCCGACGGCGTGCCAGGCACGCCGCCGCAGCGGGCCGTCGGCCAGCCAGCCGTGCAGGCAGAGCAGCCAGGCGAGCACCAGGACGGGCAGCACGGCGTCGGTCATCACGAACTGCGAGTAGAAGACCACCGGCGGCAGCAGCGCGGTCGCGGCGGCGAAGGCGTAGGAGCGGCGGCGGTTCAGGCCGAGGCGGCGCAGTGCGACGTGGGCGAGCGGGAAGACCAGCGCGTTGACGGCGGCGTTGACGCCCATGACCAGGTGGTAGGCGGTTGCCGGGTCGTCGGCCAGGCGCAGGGCGGGGGATATCAGCAGGGGATAGCCGCCGGGGACGACCACGCCGACCGGGATCTCGGTGGCCGAGCCGCCGGCCAGCACCCGGGCCAGGGCGAGGTAGGAGTCCTCATCGGGGTGGACCGACGGGAAGCTCATGGACCGGACGAGGACGAGCCGGAACAGCAGCTCGGCGAGGTAGCCGGCGAGCAGCACGGCGGCGGGCCGGGTGGCCGCCGTCCGGGCGGCGGCGGCGCGGGCGGTGGCGAGCAGGGCCGGGGCGGGCCGGTCCTGGGCGGGCCGGGGAGGGTGCGGCCGGGTCGTCGTGCGGGGTGGCATGGGAGTGCCCCCTTCTGTCGGACTGTCGGACGACTGCATATGTCGATGGACTGCATATGTAGTCCGACTGGTTCCGAAGAGGGGGTGGTTCCTGGGATCCGTCCGGGCCGACCGGTCGCCGCGAAGTCCGGCGCGACCTCGCGCGGCGGCGGCGCGGCGGCGGTAGTGCCGGCCCGCCGCGTCCGCCCGGCGACGGGCTCGGCGCCGGCCCCTCTCCCCGGGCGGGGGAGGGGCGAGTCAACCCGCCGGGGGTGCGCCCCGGCCGCTCAGCGCAGCCGCGAGGAGGACAGGATCGACGCCAGGTGCGCGACCACCATGCCCCAGGTGATCACCGTGATGCCCGCGAGCGTCCACCGCGTGGCGTCCAGGTTTCCGAGCCCGGCGTCCACCACGGCCGCCGCCAGCAGTACCAGCGAGGCCTCGATGCCGTTCGTCACCCGGTGGATCTTGAACAGTGAGGCGACCTTGCGGGCCGTCGCGATGCCCTGGGAGCGCGGCTGCGTCGACTCCTCGGTGGCCGGAAGCTGCCCGCTGCGGGCCCGGGCCACGTCCACCAGGTCCGTCGAGGCCTTGAGCAGCACCACGCCCAGCGCCGCCGCCAGCCCCGCCGACACCCACAGCTCCGAGCCGCCGCGCGCCGCCCGTACGCCCGCGCCGATCATCAGCGCGGCGTCCGCCAGGTAGGCGCCGAGCCGGTCCACGTACACCCCGGCCATGCTGAACTGGCGCTTCCAGCGCGCCACTTCGCCGTCCACGCAGTCGAACAGCAGGAACAGCTGGAACAGCACGACGGCCAGCGCCGCGCCGGTCACGCCCGGGATCAGCAGGGCCGCGCCGCCGCCGACCCCGCACACCACCATCACCCAGGTGAGGGTGTTCGGCGACACCGAGGTGCGCACCAGCTGCCGGGTGGTCCGCAGTGAGACGGCCCGCATGTACAGCCGGCCCGCCCAGTGCTCGCCGTTGCGGCTCTGAAGCTTGGCCTGCGGCTGGCACACCTCGCGCAGCTCGGCGAGCGCCGGAGCAGCCACCATGACGACATCCCTCCACCTGTCCCGAAACGATCACCACAGGCTACGGCCTCCGGGGAAACGCCCGGACCAGCCGGTATGCCGCCGGCGGTACGGGAGGTGTCCTCCGGGGGAACGTCTGCCGCGGACGTCCGCGGGCCGGGTGCGGCCCCGCCGGGTACGGGCCCGCGCGGGCGGCGGTGGGCGCGTGCGGGCGGCGCGTGCGGGCGGCGCGTGCGGGTGTCGGGGCCGCGTGCGGGCGGCGGGGAAAACCGGTGGGCCGCCCGAGCACCCCCGGGCTAGGCTGCGCGGGTTCGCCGGAACCCGAAGCCCCGGGGCCGAACGCCCGCCCCGACCTCCCGCTCCCGCACGCCGGTTGACGCGGTCCGCGCGGCCCGCACGGTCTCCCGGAACGGAACGAGGAGCGCAGACCCATGGTGACCACGGGCAGCCCGTCACAGAGCCCCGACCTGGCCCGACTGCTGGACGACCACCGCCCGCAGGGCCCGGTGGAGACCGCCGACCACGAGCGGGCCCGCCGCCTCCTCGGCGTCGCCGACGCCTGGAACAGAAGCACCTTCCCGCAGCACTTCACCGCCTCCGCCCTGATCGTCCACCCGCCGACCCGCCGCGTCCTGCTGCGCTGGCACGTCCGCCAGCAGGCCTGGCTGCACGTCGGCGGCCACGGCGACCCGGGGGAGACCCGGCCGCTGGACATCGCCCTGCGCGAAGGCCTGGAGGAGACCGGCCTGACCGACCTCACCCCCTGGCCCGGCCCCGCCCTCGTCCACCTCGCCGTGGTGCCCGTCCCCGCCTCGCCCGCCGAACCCGCGCACGAGCACGCCGACCTGCGCTTCCTGCTGGCCACCGACACCCCGGAGCAGGCCCGGCCGGAGAACCCGGCGGCCCCGCTGGAGTGGCTCACCGTCGAGGAGGCCGGGCGGCGGACCACCGAGGAGAACCTCCGCGAGACCCTCCACCGCGCCGCCCGCCTGCTGCCGCCCGCCTGACCGGCCTCCGCCGCCGCCCTTTCCCGCGGCCCTTCCCCGCCGTCCTTTCCTGCCGCCGTTCCCTGCCGCCGTTCCCTGCCGCCGTTCCCTGTCGCCCGACCGACTTCCCCTGGAGACCACCGGATGATGCACACCGACCAGACCCTGATCTTCGACGCCGACGACACGCTCTGGGAGAACAACGTCCTCTTCGAGCGGGTCATCGACGGCTTCCTGGACTGGGTCACCACCACCCCGGCCGAGCAGGAGCGCACCAGGGTCCTGCTGAACCGGATCGAGGCCGCCAACTCCGCCACCCTCGGCTACGGCGCCACCGTCTTCCGGCAGAGCCTCGCCGACTGCCTGGAGCAGCTCAACAGCCGCACCCCCACGGCCGCCGAGCAGATCCGGATCGACGACCTGCTCACCCCGCTGACCAGCCGCGACGTCGAACTGATCCCCGGCGTCGCCGACACCCTCGCCGCCCTCGCCGACCGCCACCACCTGCTGCTGCTCACCAAGGGCGACCAGGGCGAACAGCAGCGCAAGGTGACCGAGTCCACCATCGACCACCACTTCCGCGGCATCCACATCGTCGCCGAGAAGTCGGTCGACACCTACCGGCAGCTCACCGCCGACCTCGGCCTCGACCCCGGCCGGACCTGGATGATCGGCAACTCGCCCAAGTCCGACATCGCCCCCGCCCGCCGGGCCGGCCTGCGCACCGTCTTCATCCCGCACGAGCACACCTGGGTGCTGGAGCACGCGGAACTCGGCCCGGACGAGGCGACGCTGCAGCTCGGGACCTTCCCCGAGCTGCTGCGCCACTTCTGACGACCGGGCCGTCAGGTCATCGCCCGTCGGGTAGTCGCCCGTCGGGTCATCCCTCGTCAGGCCAGCAGCGCGGCCGCCGACACCGGCGCGCCGTCCCGGTACAGCCAGGCCCGCTCGGCGGCCGACCAGACACCGGCCGTGAGCAGGTACAGCACGGCGGCCACCGGCACCAGCGCCGCGAACAGCACCGACCCGAACGACAGGTACGGCAGCAGTCCCGCCCCCGGCTGCGGGGCGGGCTGCGCCGTCGCCGTCGCGGCTGCGGCTGCGGTCGCGGTCGCGGCCGCGGCCGTGCGTCGGGCCCGGCGGAAGTTGACGAACCCGACCGCCACCAGCCCGGCGAACAGCACCCCGAACACCGCCCACTGCCCGGCACCGTGCGCACCCGTGACGTGCAGGCCCAGCGGCACACCGAACAGGGTGTGGTCCAGCAGATCGTTCGGCGTGGTGAACAGGCGGTACATCACCGAGAAGAACGGCACCTGCACCAGCAGCGGCAGACACCCCGCGAACGGCGACACCTGCTCCTTGCGGTACATCTCGGCCAGCGCCTCCCGCAGCCGCTCCGGCCGGTCCTTGTGCTTCCTCTGCAGCGCGGCGACCTTCGGCGCCAGCCGCGCCCGGGCCTTCTCCCCGCGCGCCGCCGCCCGCGCCAGCGGGTGCAGCGCCAGCCGGACGGCGACGGTGAACAGGACGATGGCGAGCGCGGTCGGCACCAGGTGGGCGACAGCGGCGACGACGGCGTGCGCCAAGGCGACGGCCGGGTCGAGAACGGCGAGTACGGACATGGTGAAGCGAGCCCTCCGGGGTCTCAGGACATGAGTGAACGGCGGAGGACGGCTGCGAAGAACTGCCTACGGAAGAAGGGGGTTCACGCGGCCGCCGGGGCCGCCCCCGGCGCCCTCGGACGTCGCCTGCCCCGGGCATCCGGATCACGCTGCGGAAGGAACGCCGTACCGAACGCCCGACGCCGCAGCACCCCGCTGCGCACCGCCGCCGGCGCCCGCGCCCCCAGCAGCCGCGCCCCGGCCAGCGCCCCGGCGACCGCCCCGGCCACCAGCGCCACGGCCGCGACGGCGGCCACCGACGCCAGCGTCCCGCTGTCGGCCACCAACTCCCCGGTCAGCACCCGGAGCAGGCCCAGCAGCATCGCGACGACGGTCACGGCGCGCTCCCCCTCCCGGTGCCCCATCGGCTCCCTGACGTACCAGCAGGACGATCCTACGGCGCACCGGGTTCCCGCTCCATCGGGGAAATCCCCTACGGCGCGTCCATCGAGTACACCCACACCCGCGCGCCCCCGTCCGCCTCCGACGCCAGCCACAGCCTCGCCGCGAGCCGCTTGTTGTGCCCCGGCAGCGGCTCGGCGAGGAAGGAACCCTCCCGCAAGGGGCCCGCCGCCCCCGGATCCGGTGCACCCGCGTGCCGGAACCCTTCCAGCGCACCGCTGTCGACCGGGTTCCCGACGCTCGGCTTCACCACCGCCCCGAGACCGGCCAGGAACCGCTCCTCCTCACCCGGCGGCAGCCGGAACGAGAGGTACGCGGCGTCGTCCTGGAACCCCTTCTGGTAGGCCCAACGCACCTCGCCTGCCGACGCGGGCGGCCGCACGCGCGAGAACTCCCCGACGAACTCCGACGTGACCGTCGTCCACGACCCGGGCCGCCCGCTGTCCGGCGCCGGATGCCGGTCCCACTCCCGCAGCCAGTGGAGCCCTCCCACGGCGGCTCCCGCCAGCACCAGCGGCACCACGATCGCCAGCAGCAGCACCCACCGTTGCTTCCGTGTCATGGCGTCCTTCCCCCGGGTGCGGTCTGTTCGTCGAGTCGGACGGTGATCGGCTTGGTCCTGCCGACGATGTCGAACTCCTGGGCCAGTCCCGTTTGGTGCAAGGTCGCCATGTCGTGGTCCGTGATGGTGGTTCCGGCGATCGGCGTGCTCTTGCCCTCGTCCCAGTTGTAGCGGTCCCAGACATTGACCTGGTACTGCAGTGACACCTGGGGCTTGCCGTCCGGCCCTGGGACGGCCGTCACCACTCCGGACGTGAGGTACTGGTGGCCTCCGATTGCGCGGTACCAGTTGAGATCATCGAACCTCCGGGTGCCGACCGGACTCTCGACAGGGATCGCGACCGGCACTCCCCCCGACTTCTCGAACGCCTCCACTGCGGCCTGACGCCATTTGTCCCTGTTGGCGGCCAGCTGGGCATCCGCGCTCGCCCGGAAGCCGGCGTCGTCGCGAAGCATGGGCTCGACGGCCAGAATCAGGGGCTTTCCGTTGCCGTCCAGGTAGTGCGCCATGTTGCGGGCGGCGTCCGGGTAGCCGGCGAGCGCACCGCCGCCGACCATGCTCGCGACCTCCACCCGCATCACCTGGTCGGCGATGCCCGGTTCCCGGACTCCCCAGGGACCGGCCCCCTTGTCCGGCGACGACCACTCGTACTCCGTCGGCCCCAGGATCCCTGCCTTGATCAGGTTGCCCGCATCGGCCGAGAGCACCCCGGCCCGTAGCGCGGGGTCGAGCGCGGCCCACCAGGCCTTCCGGGCCGCGGGATCGGTGGGCATGCCCATGGCCGTCTCCAGATCGCTCAGGGCGTTGGCGGCCCCGTCCGGATGCGTCGCCGGGTCGACCTCCTCCGGGTCGAGCGCGCGCAGGGCCGCGGCCACGGCGTTGTCGGCCTCGGTGGCCGCCGTCAGTGCCGCGGTCATGTCCTGGACGTGGTGCTGCAGTTCGTCCCACTTCCGCTTCCGGTAGGCGATCGCCTCGGGGTCGTTTCGCTCCTCGGGCGGCAGGTCGGGCAGGGTGACTGTGCCGTCGTCGGCCACGGTGGCGCCCAGGCCCTCGGCATCGCCGATCGCTCGCAGCAGCTTCTGCTGGGCCTCGGTGAAGGCCTTCCGGGCACGGTGCAGCGCGGCGGCGACGGCCAGCGCCTCGTAGTGGAACGCGTGCAGCTCGTCGGCCAGGAAGCCGATCTCCCGTACGGCCTCATCGGCGGCCGCGCCGGTCCAGGGCCGGCTTCCGGCGGCCGGGGACGCGTACGGGCCGCCGCCTCCCGAGAGGGGATGGAGCACACCGGACCGCAGCTGGCCGGCGAGGTGCTCCAGGTGGCCGGAGACGCCGTTCCAGGTGCCGCCCGCATGGTCGAGGGAGGCGAAGGAAGCGTGGCGGAGCAGGGCGAAGGTCACCATGGTTCACGGCCCCTTGAAGCCGGCCGCGGCGGAGCCGTCGGCCGCCCGGTAGCCGCGTGCGGTGGCGTCGAGGCGGTCCGCGGTCAGGCCGAGCCGGTTGTCGAGGCTGGTCCAGCGGGCCTTCCACCAGGTGAGCGCCTGCGACAGCGCGGGTCCGGTGGCGAATCCGCCGGCCAGAGCCTGGACCGCCGCGGCGGTGTCGGGTTCGACGCGGCCGACCGAGAACTGCAGCTCACCCCGCATCCGCCGCGATTCACCGGCGGCCTGCTGGAGCACGGCCGGCTGCACCAGGACGGACGGGCCCGCGGTTCCCGTCCAGGGCCCGGTTGTGCGGGGCGGGCTGAACGGATCCCGTGGTGGTGGCGCGTCCTGGCCGTAGAGCCAGGGATTCAGGTCCTTCTCGCTGGTTCCGGACACGACAGAAGCCCCCCTCTGTTCGAATGGTCTGTGGTCGAACCTAGCCGATCGGGCGCGGGCGGGGGCGGGTTTCGGGGGAAGGGGGCGGGGGTCGTTCGGGGTGTAGCCGGCGGGGCTACGCGGGGCTACTTTGGAAGGGTGAAGACGATTACCCAGCGGGAGTTCCGGAACAACTCCGCCGCGGTGATGGACGCGGTGGAGGCGGGCGAGACCTTCCACATCACCAGGAACGGGGTCGAGGTCGCCGAGCTGCGGCCGGTGTCCGGGCGTCGGCGGCTCACGGCGGAGGAGCTGGTGGCGCGGCACGTGAAGCTGCCGCGGGTGGACCACCAGCAGATGCGCAAGGAGGCCGAGGAGTACTTCGGGCCCGAGGAACTGGTCGGGGACGAGGGAGACGACCCGTTCGAGCGGCGGCGTGGCTGAGCGCCGCAGGGCGTCCCGGAGGCGGCCGGCCGGGGTGCTGGACACCTGCGTCTACATCGACCTGGCGCTGCTCAACGCGTCCGACCTGCCGGCGGTGCCGGAGCTGACCGCGATCACCTTCGCCGAGCTGCAGCAGGGCGTGTCGATGGCCCGGGACCCGGCCAGCCGGGCGGCCCGGCTGGAAGTGCTGGGCGCGGCGATGGCGGACTTCGACCCGCTGCCCTTCGACGCGGCGGCCGCCGCCCGCTACGGGACGCTGGTCACGCTCACCATCGCCGCCGGGCGGCAGCCGCGCCCGCGCCGGATAGACCTGATGATCGCCGCGGTCGCCTCGGCCCACGGGCTGCCGCTGTACACCCGCAACGTCGCGGACTTCCGGGGGCTGGGCTCGGCGGTGGAGGTCATCGGGGTGTGAGGGCGGCGGCCCCCTCCTGCTCGACCCGGTCGGCCAGGGCGGCCGCGTGCCGCAGTGCCACTGCCCGGTCCCGGGTGCGCAGCAGGACGGTGTTGCCCCCGCGCTTGTCCCGGTCGCTCCCCGCCTTGGCGGCGACGGCCCAGAGCGGGCGGCCGAGCAGTTGCAGGACGAGCCAGCGGAGCCCGGAGTCCAGGCCCACGAGCACGGCGTACGGAACGAGGACGATCAGTCCTTCGCCGCCGCCCGGATCGACGTTCCGGAACGGGTTGTAGTCGTTCAGCCGCTTCCGGGTCGCCCTGAACCGTCCGAGCCACACCACCGCGATCCGTACGGTCACGGCGTCGGGCCCGGTGACGTCGATGTACCCGAGGGCGTCGGCTCCGGTCCGGCGGCCCTCCGCCCAGGCGGCCCGGTTCGCGGCGATGGAGGTGACCAGCTCGCGTTCGCGCGCCTCGGCCTGCTGCGCCTTCTGCCGCGCCTCGAACTCCGCGGTCCACGCGCTCTCGCGTTTCTTCTGTTCGGCGGACCACGCCCGTTCGCGGTCACGACGCTCGTCGGCGTCGATCTGCCGCCCCCGTTGACTGCTCATCCGCTCATCGTAGGAGGCGGGTCCGCGGGGGCGGCAGGTTCCGGCGAGGCGTTCCTCAGCCCGGGCGGACGGCCGTCCCGGTCGCGGCGGAGGTGCGGGCGGCCTCCAGAACGGCGAGGGCGGCCACCGCGTCGCGCGGGTCGACCGGGGGCGGGGTGCCCGGGTTGGTCAGGGCGGCGGCGATGCCCGCGTAGAAGGCGGGGTAGTCGCCCGGGTCGGTGGGCAGCGAGATCGCGGACTCGTCGGTGCCGAGGGTGCCGTACTGCGCGGGCCGGTCGGCGCCCCAGGGGTGGGTGCCGTCGGGGCGCAGGCCTGCCCTCAGGTCGGCCTCCTGCGGGTCCATGCCCGGCTTGACGTAGCCGGCGGTGTCGCCGAGGACCCTCAGCCGGGGCCCGATCAGCGGGGTGACGGCGCTGGTCCACAGGTGCGAACGGGTGCCGCAGGTGTGGGTGAGGGCGAGGAAGGCGTCGTCGTCCACCACCGCGCCGTCGCGCCGCACGTCGATCTCCGCGTACACCGTCTCGACCGGTCCGAACAGGGTGAGCGCCTGGTCGACCAGGTGGCTGCCCAGGTCGTACAGCGTGCCGCCGACCTCGGCCGGGTCGGCCAGCTCCCGCCAGCCCGGCTTGGGCTTGGGGCGGAAGCGCTCGAAACGGGACTCGAAGCGGTGCACCCGGCCGAGCGCGCCGCCGCGCACCAGCCGGGTCGCGGTGAGGAAGTCGCCGTCCCAGCGCCGGTTGTGGAAGACGGAGAGCAGGACGCCCCGCTCCTCGGCGAGCCGGCACAGCTCCCGTGCCTCGGCGGCGGTGCCGGCCAGCGGCTTGTCCACCACGGTGGCCAGGCCGGCCCGCAGCGCGGCGCGGGCGAGCGGCGCGTGGGTGCGGTTGGGCGAGGCGATGACGACCAGGTCGAGCGCGTCCGGGTCGGCGAGCAGCTGCTCGGGCGTGTCCACGGCGCGGGCGCCGGGGTGCTCGCGCGCGAGCTGGGCGCGCCGGTCCGGGTTGGCGGTGACCACGGCGTCCAGCCGCAGCCCCGGGGTGGTGGCGATCAGCGGCGCGTGGAACGCGGAGCCGGCCAGGCCGTAGCCGATCAGGCCGACGCGGAACGGGCCGGGGGTCGTCTTCGGGTTCATGCGCCTACTCAATCACGAGGTGCCCGATTGCTCCCGGTTCGGTGAACGGCGCCGGGGAGTGCGGAGGGCGCCCGGGCGGGAGGGTCCTCGGGGAGGGTCCTCGGGGTGGGCGCCGGGCCGGTGGAAGCGGCAGGTGACGCGGGTGCGGGAGGCCGGGGCGGCGCCGGTCCGGTGGGCGGGACGTCCTGTTCCCGCACACCCGGGCGGATTAGGCTGTGCCGGGTCAGGGCCCTCGTACGACGCAAGACGCTGCAACACTTCGGGAGAAACGCACGTGGCAGACCGCAAGCCCATCGAGTCCTGGCTGACCGACATGGACGGGGTCCTCATCCACGAGGGCACGCCGATTCCCGGGGCGGAGGAGTTCCTGCGCAAGCTGCGGGAGTCCGGCAAGCCGTTCCTGGTCCTCACCAACAACTCCATCTACACTCCGCGCGACCTCAGCGCCCGGCTGGCCGGGATGGGGCTGGAGGTGCCGGAGGAGTGCATCTGGACCTCCGCCCTGGCCACGGCCAAGTTCCTCAAGAGCCAGCGGCCGAACGGCACGGCGTACGTGATCGGCGAGGCGGGGCTCACCACCGCCCTCTACCAGGCCGGTTACGTGCTGACCGACAACAACCCCGACTACGTGGTGCTCGGCGAGACCCGCACCTACTCCTTCGAGGCGCTCACCAAGGCGATCCGCCTGATCAACCAGGGCGCCCGGTTCATCTGCACCAACCCGGACGAGACCGGCCCCTCCCCGGAGGGCGTGCTGCCGGCCACCGGCTCGGTCGCGGCGCTGATCACCAAGGCGACCGGCGTCGAGCCGTACTTCGTCGGCAAGCCCAACCCGCTGATGATGCGCGAGGCGCTGAACACCGCCGGCGCCCACTCCGAGACGGCGGTGATGATCGGCGACCGGATGGACACCGACATCGTCGCGGGCATGGAGGCCGGCATGGAGACGATCCTGGTGCTCACCGGCCTGACCGCCGCGTCCGACGTGGAGCGGTTCCCGTACCGGCCGACTCGCGTGGTCCAGTCGATCGCGGACCTGGTCGAGCTGGTCTGACCTCCGCGGTGCTGTCGTGGGCCCCGTTCCGGCCGGTCGCCGGGGCGGGGCCGCTGCGTATCCGGGGAGGGGGCGCCGCGTATCCGGGGAGGGCGTGCTGCGCACCCGGGGCAGGGCCGCTGCGTACCCGGGGAGGGGTCGGGCGGACGCCGGCCGTGGCCCGGAACCCGCTCCGGGGGCGTGAGTTGTCGGTGGGGCTGTGTAGCGTTCGGGGTGAAAGAGGGCGTGCGGCGCAGCAGCCGCGGTGTTGGAGGTAGATGTCGTGACGGACACGGTCGAGGCGGGCGTGGTCGAGGCCGGCGAGGGCGGCGGGCTGGAGCTGCCCGAGTCCTGGCGCGGGGTGCTGGGCGCCGAGACGGAGAAGCCGTACTTCGCGGAGCTGGCGGCCTTCGTGGCGGCCCAGCGCGCGGAGCACGAGGTGTTCCCGCCGAGCGGCCAGGAGTTCGCCGCGCTGGACGCCACCGCGTACGACAAGGTCCGGGTGCTCGTGCTCGGCCAGGACCCGTACCACGACAACGGGCAGGCCCACGGCATGAGCTTCTCGGTGCTGCCGGGCACCAAGACGCCGCCGTCGCTGCGCAACATCTTCAAGGAGCTGGACGCCGACCTGGGCATCCCCGCCCCGGACAACGGCTACCTGATGCACTGGGCCGAGCAGGGTGTACTGCTGCTCAACGCGGTGCTCACGGTCCGCGCGCACGAGGCCAACTCGCACAAGGCGAAGGGCTGGGAGAAGTTCACCGACGCGGTGATCAAGGCGGTGAGCGACCGCGAGGAGCCCGTGGTCTTCGTGCTGTGGGGCAACTACGCGAAGAAGAAGCTGCCGCTGATCGACACCGCCAAGCACGTGGTGGTGCAGGGGGCGCACCCGTCGCCGCTGTCGGCGAAGCTGTTCTTCGGCAGCCGTCCGTTCTCGCAGATCAATGCCGCGCTGGACTCCTTCGGCGCCGAGGCCATCGACTGGCAGGTGCCGAACCTGAAGGAGGCGTGAGCCCCCGCCGGAGCGCCGCCGCGCGTCCCTGAGCACTTCCGGGCGCCGGTGGCCGTGGACCGGACGGGTTCGATGTCCCGTCCGCCCACGGCCACTTGGCGTTCACCGACGGTGGGCGTCGACCGGTGCCGGGTGTGCTTAGCTGGTGCCGACCGGTCGCCGGACCGGTCCCGGGGAGGAGCGGTACGTGCACGGGCTGGGGCGGGCAGGGGCGTTGCGCGGGGCCGTGGGGGCGCTGCTGGCCGGGGTGGTACTGGCGGCCGTGTCCGGCTGCAGCGGGTCGGACGGCGGCGAGCCGCGAACCGGGTCCGCTCCGTCCGCCGCGGGTGCGGCCGACGGCGCGGCGGCGGGCGCGGGCTTCGCCCAGCTTCCCGGCCAGGCCTTCTACGTCTCCGACCGGACCAACGCCGCCCACCAGGTGTCCGCGCTGCGCGGGCAGGGCCGGACGGCGGAGGCCGATCAACTGCTGCGGATCGCCGCCCAGCCCTCCTCGCAGTGGCTCGGCGAGCAGGGCGCCGGGGAGATCGCCGAACAGGTGAGCCGACGGGCCGCCGAGGCGGGCCGGACGGCGGTCTTCGTCGCCTACGACATCCCGCACCGCGACTGCGGCCAGTACTCGGCCGGCGGCGCCCCCGACGCGGCCGCCTACCGGGCCTGGATCACCGGCGTCGCCCACGCCCTCGGCGACCGCAAGGCCTGGGTGGTGCTGGAGCCGGACGCCGTCGCGCACACCCTGGACACCTGCGGGATCAAGGGCGACCTGGCCGCCGAGCGGTACGGCCTGCTGGCCTTCGCCGTCCAGGAGCTGAAGAAGAACCCGAACGCGCGGGTCTACCTGGACGCGGGCAACCCCGGCTGGGCGCAGGACCCGGACGAACTGGCCACCGCCCTGCGCAAGTCGGGCATCGCGGCGGCGGACGGCTTCGCCGTGAACGTCGCCAACTTCTACGACACCGCGCGGAACGCGGCGTACGGCGCCAGGCTCTCCGCGGCCCTGGGCGGGAAGAACTTCGTCATCGACACCAGCCGCAGCGGCAACGGGGCCCTGGGCGGCGACTCCTGGTGCAACCCGCCCGGGCGGGCGCTCGGCGAGCGGCCGACCACCGAGACCGGCCGGCCCGGGGTGGACGCCTACCTGTGGATCAAGAACCCGGGGGAGTCGGACGGCGACTGCGGCCGGGGCGAGCCCCGGGCGGGCGAGTTCTGGCTGCCGTACGCGCTCGGGCTGGCGCAGGCGGCGCGCTGAGGCCGCCCGCGCCGGCCCGGGCGTGACCGTGCGGCGGCGCGGGCCCGTGTGTGCCTGTCCCGGCCGGCCGTGCGGGCCCGGGCGTGACGGCGCGGGCCTCCTGTGACGGTGCGGGGCTGTAGCGGCTACGCGGTGACCTGGATCCAGCGGGCGACCGACGGGGTGCCGGCGGCGTCCGTCAGGAACAGCATGTACCAGCCCGGCGGCAGCAGGTCGGGGTTGCGGGGCAGGGTCAGCGAGACGCCGTCCGCCGTCCGTCCGGCGATGTCAAGGGCCACCGAGCGCTGTTCGACGTCCGTCACGTGGGTGACCGAACTCGGCCGGATCAGCTTGGCGCCGGCGACCGCCTCGGGCCGTGCGGTGCCGACGGCCAGCGTGCCGCCGAGCCCGGCCGCCTGCGGAACGGCACCGAGCTGCGGGCGTTCGCCGTGGTACAGGTACGGCGGGGTGTAGATCTCGATGCGCTGCTCGAAGCCGCCCGGCCGGGTCTCGGCCTTGTCGGCGAAGAGCGGGTTGGAGCCCAGCACGGCGACCCGGCCGTCCGGCAGCAGCAGCGCCTCGGAGTGGTAGTCGCGGCCGACGGCCGGTTCGGCGGCGGTGCTGAAGCTGTTGGTGTCCGGGTGGTACACCTGCGCCTTGAGCAGGTCGCTGTCGCCCCGGCCGCGGTAGCCGCTGGAGCCGCCGGTGGTGAAGACGGTGTCGTCCGGGAGGATCACGCTGTTGAGGTAGCGGGTGCCGCCGGCCGGCAGGTCCGGGCCCGGGGTGAAGGCGGGCGCGGGGGAGGACAGGTCCGCGATGTCGGTGCGGGCCGTGGACAGCGGGGACTCGCCGACGCCACCGCCGCCGAGCACCATCACCTTCTGCGCCTGCGCGGGCGGCAGCAGCACCGATGAGGAGGTCTCGGTGAGGTTGGGGTCGCGCAGGCCGGGGACGGGCTGGAAGGCCCCGGTCGACACGTCCCACAAGCCGGGCTCGCGGCCCTTGTCGCCGGGGCCGTAGCCGCCGTTGGAGCCGGAGTAGAAGAGCTTGCCGGAGGTGGTCAGGAAGATCGCCGGGTAGGTCGGGAAGTAGTGGTCGGGGCCCTTGGACCAGGACTTGGTCCTCGGGTCGTAGACCTCGTTGTCGTTGCCGTCGAGGATCTCCCCGGTGTCGTCCAGGCCGGAGACGGTGACCACCCGGCCGTCGCCCAGCCCGGTCAGCGTCGGGTACCAGCGGGCGTGGGCCATGTCGGTGACCGGCTCGTAGAGCTCGGTGTCCGGGTTGAACTCGAAGGCGGAGCGGATGCCCTGGTACTCCTGCTTGTCCAGGGTGAGCTTCTCGTTCTGTCCGTACATGTTGTGGGCGTCGGTGCCGCTCAGGCCCTTGATCCGGTACTGGGCGGGGGAGTCGGAGACGTAGTCCGGGCCCGGGCCGACCGCCTCCACGTACACTCGCTGCTCGCCGGCGGTGACCACGGTCTCGCGGCCGGAGCCGGTCTTGGTCGCGGCCGGGACGGTCACCGGGGCGGTGCTGGCGTACTCGTGGCCGTTCGGGGCGACGAAGACGGTGCCCTTGGGGAAGGTCCGGTCGCGCTCCGGGCTCTCGTTGCGCACCCGCATGATGCCGGCCGCCTTTTTCACGGCGGCGGCCAGCTTCTCGTAGCGCTGGGTGCCGCCGGCCACCAGAACGCGGCCGTCCGGCAGTGAGGTGTGGCCGCCGCAGAACATGTCGGCCGGGGTGGGGACCAGCTTGTAGGTGTTCGCGGCCGGGTCCCAGAGCAGGCTCTTGAAGGTGCCCGCGTTGAACTGCTTCTCGTCGTTGCCCGAGCCGGCCACGATCAGGACCTTGCCGGTGCGCAGCAGGGTCGCGTGCACGGCGTTGACCCGGAACTCGGCGGGCAGCGACAGGGTCTGCCAGTGGCCGTACTGCGCCTTGTACTCGGGGCGGTTGATCACGTAGTGGTGGTACTGCTCGGAGGCGAAGCCGAGGACGGCCGGCGCGTTCATCCCGGCCACGGTCAGCGCGACGGTGCTGCCGAGGGCGAGGCGCTTGGTGCGGCCGGCCTTGTGGATCTTCACGGTGGGTGCTCCCCTCGGGAGGCGGTCGAGGACGGGGCTGGGGGGCTGGGCTCTGTTCGGTGGGCAGGGGTCGGCGGGTGCTGTCCGCGGGTGCTGTCAGTGAGGGGATGTGCCGCTGCCGGCGCGGTCGGGTGCGGGGCGGTCGGGTGCGGGCCGGCTGGGCGACGGGTCCGGTGCCGTGCGTGCGGGCGGCGAGGTGCGGGGGTCGCGGGCGTGGCGCGGGCGGCGCTTCTCCAGGAGGACCGTCGGGGTGGCCGTCGGGCCGCCGGTGACGGTGAGGTTGGCGGTGGGGCGGGTCCGGCGGCGGCGGACGGCGTCGCCGGCGGTGATCAGGACCGGCAGGAGGGTGAGCACCAGGGCGATCCAGGCCCAGGCGCGCATCGCGGCGTGGTCGTAGCCGGTGACGTAGGAGGCGGTGATCGCGCCGCCGAACACCAGCGTCCAGAACAGGTGGAAGCGGAAGGTGCCGAGCCGGTCGGTGCTGGCCGAGCGGCCCTTGGGCGTCACCACGAAGCGGCTGCGCACCCGCAGCAGCGACTGGAGCAGCGAGGCCGCGTAGACCGGGCCGCAGAGCGCCGACATCACCATTCCGGCGACCCCGGAGGAGCCGGCCGGCTCGTGCGGGCTCACGTTGTGCTTGCGGTTCCAGGTGTAGAGCAGGAGCTGGAGCGCGGCGGCGTCGCTGTAGAGCATCATCCAGATCTCCGAGGAGACGTGCACGCCCGATGCGCCGAAGCCCAGGTAGAGAACGCTGGACAGGCCGCCGAGCAGCCAGGTGAGCGCCGCCATCGGGTAGAAGCCGACCATCAGCGTGTAGTTGAGCAACCGCCCGGGGGACAGCTGCCACAGCACCCGCCAGTACTGGGTGAAGAGGGTCTCGTAGGTGCCGCGGCTCCAGCGCAGTTGCTGGGAGAAGAAGTCGGTCCAGGAGGACGGTCCTTCGCCGACCGCGAGCACGTCCGGGGTGTACACGGACTTCCAGCGTTCTCCGGTCTCCGGGTTTCGGCTGCGGTGGAACTCCAGACCGGTCGCCATGTCCTCGGTGATGGAGTCGTACAACCCGCCGATCGACTGGAGCGCGCTGATTCTGACGGCGTTGTTGGTGCCCACGAACATGGGCGCGCCGTAACGGTTTCCGGCGCGTTGGACGAGGGCGTGGAAGAGGTACTGCTGGCTCTCGGAGAATTTGGTGACGGCCGAGCCCGAGCTGCGGTAGTTCCCGTACACCTGGGGGCCGACCACGAATGCCACGTCGGGGTCGCGGAAGTAGCCGAGCATCCGTTCGCAGAAGTCCGGCAGCGGAACGTGGTCGGTGTCCACGGACACCCAGAACTCGTAGTCGTCGCCGTGGGCCTGGAGCCAGGCGTTGTAGTTGCCGTGCTTGGTGCCGGCGCGGAACCTGCCCTTCGGCCGGTTCCACTGCGGCCGGCCGGCGCGGCTGAAGTGCCGCACGCCCAGCTCGGCGCAGAGCTCCCGCATTGCAGGATCGTTTCCCTCGTCCAACAGCCAGACGTCGTAGGGTCCGTCGTGTCGTACGGCGCGGGCCGCGGTCAGCGTGGCCCGGACCATCTCCGGCGGCTCCTTGCCCGGCACGCAGGTCGTGAGGAAGGCGACCCGGGTGCCGGGCACCGGCGTCACCGGGACCGGGTCACGGGCGACCAGCGTGGCGTGGGTGTTGGAGACGACGTTGACCAGCCGGAACACCTCGACGACGGCGATGATGCCGATCATCACCTTGTCGCCGAGCAGCACCAGGGTGTTCGTCTCGTCCAGCCGCTCGGGCCAGTGCTCCGGCAGCAGCAGCCAGACCAGCAGCACCGCCTCCACCACCGGGGCGGCGACCATCAGGAGCGCGGCGCGGATCCGGTGCGGCTCGCGACGCAGCAGGCTGCGGTACCGGACGCGGTAGGGGGCCGCGGGCGGTGGCTCGTACGGGGTGGGGCCGTGCGGGGGAGAGGCGTGCGGGGCGCTCGCCGAAGCGGGGCCGTACGGTGCGGCCGGTTCGGGCCAGTAGACGCCGCCACCGAGTTCGTCGTCCTCGTCCGGGTCGTACGCCGGGCCCGCGAGACGGCTGAAGTGGCCGTAGTCGTACGGAGCTTCGGGTGCGGGAACGGCACTGAGGGCGGCCTCGTCCAGCTGCCCGGCACCTCGCCCGCCGGCCGTTCCGGCGCCCTTTCGCCGCGAGAACGGCGTGGTCATGGCTGCTCCCCCCGGAGTTCGCTCCGTGCTCGGCTCGCTCGGCCTTCGCGTGGGCCTGCCTCGACTCGGAGCCGTCCGGGTGGAAGCCGGTGGAACCGGCCGGAAGCGGCTGGAACGGGACCGGGTGAACTGCGCTTCTCAGGCAGTTCCCGGGCCGTCCAGCGCATTCGCCGGGTTCCGCCGGTTCTGTCGCGCGTCGGTACGGGGGCTTCGAATCCGGGATCCCGATGCACGTTCCAGCTTCCCCTCCGGGCGCTCCGGGATCCTTGGCCCCATCAACTCTCCCCGAGTGCACCGGTGATCGCAACCAATCCGGGAGATCGCCGCCGCCCAAGCATGAAGATGCCACGGTTCCCGGCCGGTCCGGCGGGCGTTGGTGCTATTGCGGTGAATTCGCCCGGGCCCGGGCGGCGATCCGTGGAACTCGGGTGCGGCGGAGGACTGTTGAGAGGGGCGGTCGCGGTCGCGGTCGCGGTCGCGGTTGCAGGGGCGGGGGCGGCTGCGGGGCAGCGCAACGGCCGGACCGCCCCACGGGCGATCCGGCCGTTGCGCCCGGGGCCGGGCCGGTCAGCGCGGAGGCAGCAGGGCGGCGCCGGTCGCGGCCCGGACCTCCGTGAAGTCCACGCCGGGCGCCGTCTCCACCACCCGCAGCCCCTCCGGGGTCACGTCGATCACCGCGAGGTCGGTGACGATCCGGTCCACGACTCCGCGACCGGTCGCCGGAAGTGACAGCTCGTCGACGATCTTCGGCGAGCCGTCCCGGGCGGTGTGTTCCATCACCACGATCAGCCGGCGGGCCCCGTGCACCAGGTCCATCGCGCCGCCCATGCCCTTGACCATCTTGCCGGGGATCATCCAGTTGGCAAGGTCCCCGGTGGCCGACACCTGCATCGCGCCGAGTACCGAGACGTCGATCCGCCCGGCCCGGATCATGCCGAAGGAGAAGGCGGAGTCGAAGTACGAGGCGCCGGGAGCGACCGTCACCGTCTCCTTCCCGGCGTTGATCAGGTCGGCGTGCTCGGCGCCCTCCTCCGGGAACGGGCCGACGCCGAGGATGCCGTTCTCCGAGTGCAGCACCACCTCGACGCCCGGCGGGAGGTGGTTGGGGATCAGGGTGGGCAGGCCGATGCCCAGGTTCACGTACTGGCCGTCGCGCAACTCGCGGGCGGCGCGGGCGGCTAGGGCGTTGCGCGGGTCGAGGTCGAGGTCGGGGGCGGGTGCGGAGGTGGGTGCCGGGGTGGGGGCGGCGGTCTCGGTGGGCATCGGGTCAGGCCTCCTGGAGTGCGGGGCGGACGGTGCGGCGCTCGATGCGGCGGTCCTCGGGGTCGGCGGCCACCACCCGGTCGACGTACACCCCGGGCAGGTGCACCGCGTCCGGAGGGAGCTCGCCGGGCTCGACGATCCGGTCCGCCTCGACCAGGGTGATCCGGCCCGCCGCCGCGCAGAGCGGGTTGAAGTTCCGGGCGGCGGCGTGGAACACGCAGTTGCCGTGCCGGTCCGCCACCTCGGCCCGGACCAGGGCGAAGTCCGCCGTGATCGCCTCCTCCAGCAGGTACCGGCGGCCGCCGAACTCCCGGACCTCCTTCGGCGGGGAGGCCAGGGCCACCGAGCCGTCGGCCGCGTAGCGCCAGGGCAGCCCGCCCTCCTCGACCTGGGTGCCGACCCCGGCCGGGGTGAAGAACGCGGGGATGCCGGCACCACCCGCCCGCAGCCGCTCGGCCAGGGTGCCCTGAGGGGTCAGCTCCACCTCCAGCTCGCCGGAGAGGTACTGCCGGGCGAACTCCTTGTTCTCCCCGACGTACGAGGAGGTCATCCGGGTGATCCGGCCGGCCCGCAGCAGCAGGCCCAGCCCCCAGTCGTCCACCCCGCAGTTGTTCGACACCACCCGCAGTCCGGTGGTGCCGGAGTCGGCCAGGGCGCCGATCAGCGTGCTCGGGATGCCGCAGAGGCCGAAGCCGCCGACGGCCAGCACCGCGCCGTCGGGGATGTCCCCGACCGCGTCGGCGGGGGAGTCCAGGACCTTGTCCAAGGGATCACCTCATGAGGGAGTGGGAGGAGGGGAGTGGGAGGAGGGGAGTGGGAGGAGAGGGGAGGGAGGAGAGGGGAGGGGCGGAACGGCGGGGCAGGGAGGGGCAGCGGGCCAGGAGGTGACGGCCAGGAGGTGACGGGGAGCGGGGAGGGACGGCCGGCGGGCCCGGGAACCGCGCGGAGCCCGTGGCCGTACCAGGCCGGGCTGGGGTCCTGCCTGGGCCGGACCGGGCGGGTACGCCGCTGGGGTGGCTGCCGCCGGACGGGCTCCGCGCCCCTCCACCGTCACCGGGCGGGGGCCGCCGCAACCATGGCAGCCACCCCCATGGATGGGTGCGGAGTCGTGTCGACAGGACACACCCGGGTGCCCGGAGGGCCCCGGAGGCCCGGCGGTATGTCGGCCGGAACCACATCCGGACGGGCTGATGCGTCAACTGGGCACATGTCGCCACTCCCACCGCACACCTACGGTTCCCGCATTCACCCCGCCGCACCTCAGGAGTCGGTCACCATGCGCAGCTCGACAGCCCCCTCCCGGACCGCCGCCGGCGCCCGTCCGGGCGACTCCCTGACCGGCGGCCCGGCCCGGAAGCTCGCCGCCCTCGCGGCCTGCGTCCTGCTCGCCTCGGGCTGCGCCAAGGCCGGAACGGCCGGGACGAGCGCGGCGGACGGTGGCGCCAAGGGCCCGATCAAGGTCGGCCTGGTGTACTCCAGGACCGGGCCGCTGGCCGCCTACGGCAAGCAGTACCTGGAGGGCTTCAAGGCCGGCCTGAGTTACGCGACCAAGGGCACCGGCGCGGTCGACGGGCACAAGATCGAGTTCGAGGAGCAGGACGACGCCGGCGACCCGGCCAAGGCGGTCTCCGCCGCCAAGGACCTGATCGGCAAGGGCTACAAGGTGCTGGCCGGCTCCACCGCCTCCGGCGTGGCCCTCCAGGTCGGCCCCATCGCCGCGCAGAACAAGGTGCTCTTCATCAGCGGCCCGGCCGCCGCGGACAAGGCCACCGGTCTGAACAAGTACACCTTCCGTTCCGGCCGTCAGTCCTACCAGGACATCAAGACCGCGGCCTCGTTCGTCGGTGACGCCAAGGGCAAGAAGGTCACCGTGCTTGCTCAGGACAACGCCTTCGGCCAGGCCAACGTGGCCGCGGTGAAGGCGGTGCTCGGCGGTGAGGGCGCGACCGTCGATCAGGTGCTCGCCCCGCCGAGCGCCACCGACCTCACCCCCTTCGCCACCCAGGCCAAGACCGCCAAGCCCGACCTGCTGTTCGTCGCCTGGGCCGGCGACACCGCCTCGGCCCTGTGGACGGCGCTCAACCAGCAGGACGTGTTCGCCGACACCAAGGTCGTCACCGGCCTCGACCTGGCCGCCTCCTACCCGCTGTTCGGCCCGGCAGGCGAGAAGATCTCCTTCCTGAACCACTACTTCGACGGCGCCGCCGGTACCCCGGTGGAGAAGGCCATGACCGAAGCCGTCTCCGCCGCCGGAGGGAAGACGGACATCTTCACCCCGGACGGCTTCACCGCCGCCCAGATGATCGTGCACGCCGTCGAGTCCAACCACGGCTCCGCCGACGACACTTCGGCCCTGGTCAAGGCCCTGGAGGGCTGGAGCTTCGACGGGGTCAAGGGGAAGACCACGGTCCGCGCCGAGGACCACGCCCTGCTCCAGCCGATGTTCCAGGTGCGGCTGACCGGCAGTGGCGCCGCCGCCAAGCCCTCGGTGGAGAAGACCCTGACCGCGGACGAGGCAGCGCCCCCGGTCACCCCGATGGCGGGCTGATCCCGATGCCCGCCCGTACTGCCTCCACTCCTTCCTCCTCCTCCGCTCAGGGTTCCTCGTCCGTGCGTTCCTCCGCGTCCTCCTCCCCGGTGCTGCGCCTGGACGGGCTCGGCTGGGCCGTCCGCGGCGTGCCGATCGTCGAGGACGTCTCCTTCTCGGTCGGCGAAGGCGAGTTCATCGCCTTCATCGGGCCCAACGGCGCCGGCAAGACCTCCCTCTTCAACCTGATCTCGGGCATCTACCCGGCGACCCGCGGCAGCCTCCACCTCGATGGCGCGGACGTCACCACCGAGGCGGTGCACGCCAGGGCCCGCCGCGGTCTCGGCCGCACCTTCCAGACCTCCTCCCTCTGGCCGGGGATGACGGTCGCCGACCACGTCCGCCTGGCCGCCCAGGCGGCGGCCGGGCCGCGCGCCTCGTACCGGCTCTGGCGTCGCGCCGACCGGTACGAGCAGCAGTTGGCCGACACCCTGGAACGCACCGACCTCACCCACCGCGCCGACACCCTGGCCAGTGCGCTCTCGCACGGGGAGAAGCGCAAGCTGGAGCTGGCCGTCCTGCTGGTCTCCGAGCCCCGGCTGATCCTGCTGGACGAGCCGATGGCCGGGGTCAGCGCGGAGGAGGTGCCCGCCCTCACCGAGCTGATCCGTTCCGTGCACCGGGACCTGGGCCGGACCGTCCTGATGGTCGAGCACCACATGGATGTCCTGCTCGGCCTGGCCGACCGGCTCGCGGTGATGCACCACGGCACGCTGCTCGCCCTGGACACCCCCGAGGCCGTGATGGCCGACACGACCGTGCAACAGGCCTACCTGGGTGAGGCGTTGTGACCTCCTCTCCGTTCTCCGCTCAGCGCCCCACTCTTTCGGGGCGCTCCGCCTCCTCGCCGTCCTCCGACACCGTCCCCCTCCTCTCCGTCCGCGATCTGCGGGTGGTCATCGACGGGCTGCACATCCTGCACGGGGTCGACTTCGACGTGGCCCCCGCCGGGGTGACCGCGCTCCTGGGCCGCAACGGCGCCGGCAAGACCACCACCGTCAAGGCCGTCATGGGCCTGGTGCCGCGCACCGGAAGCATCCGGCTCTCCGAATCCGAGCTCTCCTCCCTTCCCACGCATCTGGTCGTTCGTCACGGCATCGGCTACGCGCCCGAGGACCGGGGGATCTTCGCCGGCCTGACGGTCGCCGAGAACCTCCGCCTCGCCGAGCGCGCCGCCGGGAGCGGAGGCGGAGGCGCGGCCGGTGAACCGGACTACGCACTCGTCCACGAGCTCTTCCCCGAACTCAAGCAGCGGGCCGGGCAGTTGGCCGGGACGCTCTCCGGCGGCCAGCAGCAGATGGTGGCGATCGGCCGGACGCTGCTCAACCGCAACCGGCTGATCATCGCCGACGAGCCCACCAAGGGCCTGGCCCCGAAGATCGTCGCCGAGGTGGCCGAGGTGCTGGCGCGCGCGGCCGAGGCCGTGCCCGTCCTGCTGGTCGAGCAGAACCTCGCCCTCGTCCGCCGACTGGCCGGTACCTGCGCCGTCCTGGCCGACGGCCGCACCGCCCACCGCGGCGACACCGCCGAGCTGTTGGCCGATGAGGAAGCCGCCCGCCGCCTGCTCGGCGTCGGCTCCCGCCACCCGCTCGCCGGCGGGCCCCGGCCCGCCGCCTCCCCGGCCGCCCCCGTCGTCACCGCCGAGGTGAAGCCCTGATGGACACCGTCGTCCTCCTTTCCTGTACCGGACTCGGTCTCGGTGCGCTGTACTTCCTGGTCGCCTCCGGTCTGTCGCTGATCTTCGGTCTGATGGACGTGCTCAACTTCGCGCACGGCGCCCTGCTCTCCATCGGCGCCTACGCCACCTGGTGGGCCGGCGCCGAGGCCGGCTTCTCCTTCTGGCTCGCGGTGCCGTTCGGCACCCTGGTCGGGACGGCCGCCGCCGTCCTGTTGGAGCTCTTCCTGATCCGGCCGCTCTACAGCCGCCCGCGCGACCAGATCCTCGCCACCGTCGGGGTCGGGCTCGCCGTACCCGCCCTGCTGATGGGGGTCTGGGGCGCGGATTCCCGTCCCTTCCCCCAGCCGGAACTGCTGTCCGGTACCTGGCACGTGCTCGGGGCGACCGTCCCGGTCAACCGCTTCGTGCTGGTGGCCGCCGCCGCACTGCTGCTGCTCGCTCTTCGGTTGTTCCTCGCCCGCACCCGCTACGGGCTGATCGTCCGGGCCGGCGTCGAGGACCGGGCGATGGTCACGGCGCTCGGCATCGATGTCCGGAGGGCGTTCACCCTCGTCTTCGCCCTCGGTGGGGCGGCCGCCGCGCTCGGCGGCGCCCTCGGCGGCCTCTACTTCGGTTCGGTCAATCCAGGCCAGGGGACCGGCCTGCTCATCTTCGCCTTCGTCGTCGTGGTCATGGGCGGCATGGGCTCCGTGACCGGAGCCGCCGTCGCCTCGGTGGGCGTCGGCCTCGTCCAGCAGTTCGCCAACTACTACACCGGCGCCGGTCTCGGCGACCTCTCGGTCGTCGTCCTGCTCGCCGTCCTGCTTCTCGTCCGACCCCGTGGACTCACCGGGAGGCTCGCGTGAGCGCCGAAACACCGATCACGAGCACCGGTGGCCCCGCGGCGAGCCGCAGCGCCGCCGCTCCGGCAGGGGGGACTGACACCGGCCCTGCCGTGACCGCCGTGCCGGAAGAGGGGACTGACACCAGCTCCGCCGACACCGCCACTGTGGCAAGGGGGACTGACACCGGCCTTGCCGAGACCCATTGTGAACACAGGAACGGGCCCGACGCCATCCCTCGAACAGGTGATTCAGTCACTAACCGCTGGACAGGCATGCACAGAGCGCTACGCTGGTGGCCGATCGCCCTGCTGATCACGTTCCTTGTCGCCCCATACAGTGCGCTTCCCGTCCCGGGACTGCTCGACGGCCCGCTCGGCAGCCCCGGCAGCCTCCAGCTGCTCGCCCTGTGCCTGCTCTACGGGGCCCTCGCCACCGGTTACGACCTCCTGCTCGGTCGGACCGGACTGCTCTCCTTCGGCCACGCGCTCTACTTCGCGACCGGCCTGTACGCCACCGATCTCGGCATGCTGGAGCTGCGACTGCCGTTCGCCGCCGCCGCGGTGTTCGGCGTCGCCTGCTCCGTGCTGCTGGCCCTGCTGCTCGGCTCGGTCAGCCTGCGCGTCACGGGCATCGGATTCTCCATGGTCACCCTCGCCTTCGCCCAGGCCGGCTCGATCCTCGTCCAGCGCAACCCCGGCGGGGTCACCGGCGGCGAGGAGGGCCGCTCCGCCCCGGCCGACCTGCTGCCCGCCGGCCTCCTCGGGATCGAGAACACCGCCAACCTGTACTGGATCGCCGTCGGCTACCTGGTGCTGACCGTCGCCGCGGTCCACTGGGCCGTCAAGTCGCCGATGGGCCGGGTCTGGGAGGGCATCAAGGAGAACGAACGCCGGGTCGAGGTGCTCGGACTGCGGCCCTACGGCTACAAGCTGGTCGCCTTCGTGCTGGCCGGCGGGCTCGCCGGGCTGGGCGGGGTGGTCTACCTGCTGCTGACCGGTGGCGCCACCCCGCAGGCCGCCACCTCGGACGCCACGCTCGCGCTCCTGGTGATGGTCGTCCTCGGCGGCTCCGGCACCCGCTGGGGACCGCTGCTCGGCGGTGTCCTGTACACCTGGGCGAGCCACCGGCTCGGCGACCTCGCCAACTCCTCGACCGTCGCCGACCTGCCGGCGGTGCTGCGGGTGCCGCTCTCCCAACCCCTGTTCCTGCTGGGCGCCCTGTTCGTCGCCGTGGTCTACCTGCTGCCCGGCGGCCTGGCTAGACTGCCTGCCCGCATCCGCACCGCCCGGTCCGCCCGCTCCGCCTCGGTGCCGGCCGGTCTCGGAACCGCCCACCCCACCGGAGGTACCCCCGCGTGAGCCAGTCGCCGCTGAAGCCCGAGGAGTTGACCGTCCCCGTGCCCGGTGGGGACCTGGCCGTCCTGCGCTGGCCCGCAGACGACCCGCAGGCCCCCACGATCGTGGCGGTGCACGGCATCACCGCCAACGGCCTCGCCTGGTACGAGGTCGCCCGCCGGCTCGCCGGCCGGGTCACCCTGCTCGCGCCCGACCTGCGGGGCCGCGGCGCCAGCCGCTCGGTCGCCGGACCGTACGGGCTGGCCCGGCACGCCGACGACGTGGCCGCGCTGATCGGCGCCCTCGGCCCGGGGCCCGTCACGGTGGTCGGCCACTCGATGGGGGCCTGGGTCACCGCCCTGGCCGCCGTCCGGCACCCCGACCTGGTCCGCCGCGTCCTGCTGGTCGACGGAGCGGTGACCTTCCCGTTGCCGCAGGGCGTCCGCGAGGAGGACGCCCTGGCCGCGGTGCTCGGCCCCGCGCTGGCCCGGCTGTCCACGACCTTCCCGGACCGGGACGCCTACCGGGAGTTCTGGCGCGGGCACCCCGCCTTCGCCGGCGAGTGGACCGAGGGGATCGACGCCTACACCCAGCGCGACCTCGTCGGCACGGAGCCCGAACTGCGCTCCTCCTGCGTGCTGGAGGCCGTACAGATCGACGGCGCCCAGGTCCTGCTGGACGAGGACGCGGCCGGCGCCGTGCACCGGCTGCCCTGCCCGGCCGACCTGCTTTGGGCCGAGCGCGGCCTGCTCGACGAGCCGCAGGGCCTCTACGACCACGCGCGGCTCGAACTGGCCCGGCTGGACACGGACCGGGTGCCCGCCGCACCGGTGCCCGGCACCAACCACTACTCGATCCTCTGGGGCGCGGCCGGGGCGGACCGCATCGTCGGCAACCTGCTCGCGGACACCCCCGCCGCCGAGTAACCGGCCGGGCTCGGGGGCGGGCCGAAACACCGGCGACCGGCACGCCAACGGCCGGGACGACAGCGACCGGCACGCCAACGGCCGGGACGACAGCGACCGGCACGCCAACGGCCGGCGAGGGCTCCGACCCCCGCCGGCCGGTGCCGGTGGCCCGTTCCCGCGCCCCTCGGCGCGTCAGCCCGCCGTGCCGAGGAAGCTCTCCCAGCCGCCCGCCGGCGCCTGGCCGACGTTGAGCGAGCGCAGCTTGCGCAGGGTGGACTGGTCCTGCACCTCCAGCCACTCGACCAACTGCTTGAAGGAGACCAGCCGGACGTCGGGCTTGCCCGCGACGGTCTTGAGGGTCTCCTCGACGGCGTCCATGTAGATGCCGCCGTTCCACTGCTCGAAGTGGTTGCCGATGAAGAACGGCGCGCGGTTGCTGTTGTAGGCGCGCTCGAAGCCCGCCAGGTAGGAGTTGGTGGCCTGGGTGCGCCAGTCGCCGTACTTGGCCGGGTCGCCCTTGGTGCTGCCGCTGGACTGGTTGGCCAGGATGTTGTAGTCCATCGAAAGGACCTGGAAGGTGTGCCCGGGGAACGGGATGGACTGCAGCGGGAAGTCCCAGACCTTGCCGTCCTGCACCTTCTGCGGCCATATCTGCAAGCCGCCCGAGGAACTGGCGTCGTACTTCCAGCCCAGCTTGGCGATGGTCGGCAGCAGCGCCTTCTGGCCCTCCAGGCACGGGGTGCGGCCGCCGATGAGCTCCTTCTTGTAGTCGAAGGGGAGCGGGTCGACGTCGGTGAAGCCGGTGTTGGTCCGCCACTGGGTGACGAAGCCGATCGCCTGGTCGATCTCGCTCTGCCAGTCCTCGGGGGTCCACATGTTGACCCCGTTCTTGTCCGGGCGGCTGGAGCAGAAGTGCCCGTTGAAGTGGGTGCCGATCTCGTGCCCGGCCAGCCAGGCCTGGCTGATGAGCTTGAGCGTGCTCTTCACCGCGCCGTCCGACAGGTACGGGATGTCGGAGGCGCCGACCGAGTGCTTCGGCGGGTGGTACAGGTCGGCCTTGCCCTTGGGGAGGGCGTAGATGCCCGAGAGGAAGAAGGTCATCGTGGCCTTGTGCTGCTCCGCCAGCTTCAGGAAGCGGGGGAACTGGCCGTCCTCGGTGCCGCCGGCGCCGTCCCAGGAGAAGACCACGAACTGCGGCGGCCGCTCGCCCGGCTTGAGCTTCTCGGGCTTGGGCTGGTTCGGCTGCGGTCCGGTGTCCGCGTTGGAACCGTCGCCGATCGGGGCGCCCTTGGGCACCGCCGACTGGGGGCCGGGGCCGCCGCCCTGGGTGGTGCCGGTACCGCCGGGTCCGGAGGAGGAGGCACCTTGTCCCGAGCCGGATCCGCCGCTGGAGCAGGCCGCGACCGCGCCGAGGGCCGCGGTCGCGGCGGTTGCACTGAGCACCGTCCTGCGCGAGATGCTGGTCATGGTCTCCCCTGGGTACCGATGCCGGTGGTGAGGGCGGCCCGCGGCCGCACCGGTCAAATCGGGCAATTGATGAGTATTCCGCCGTTAGCATGTCATGTCGCCGCGGCGGCTTCCAAGGTCGCCGAGCGCTGACGACTCCCAACACGCCTGGCGCATCCGGCTGGGCTGCGGGGATGCGCCGACTGTTGCCGTCCTGTGACGCTTCCCACCCCGTGCGGCCCGGTCAGTACGCTACCGCCGGTCGATCGGCCCGCCACCGGAGTTCGTCGTCGTTCGGCCCGATCGGTCGCCCTTTTGGGAAAACTTTTGCCCCTTGCGGGGGCGGGAGGCCCGAAGCCCGCCAGGGGAGGGCCGGCCCGGGCGGGCGTGCGGAAAGACGTGCGGAAAGAGGAGTGCCGGCCCGGGCGGGACTGCGGAAGCCGCGCGGGACCACGGGAAAGGGGGCCGCCGCAGCGGGACCGTCGCAAGGGGCGGAGGGTCGGCCGGGAGCGGCCGCTGGGCGGACCGTCAGAGTGCGGCGAGCCGCCGGGTGCGGCGCACCATGCGCGCGATCGCGGTGCTGATGGCGGTGGCCGCCGCGCAGGAGACCACGAGGCTCAGCCAGGCGGTGTTGAACCAGTGGCTGTTCAGCCAGCCCAGCGTCACGATGTAGGCGGCCCAGACCAGCGCCGCCAGTGCCGACCAGTGCAGGAACCGGTGCGGATGGGCGGGGGAGTGGCCGATGGCCAGGTCGAGGACGGTCCGCCCGGCCGGGACGAACCGCGCGACCACCACCATCGCGGCGGCCGCCCCGTGAGGGCGTTCGATCAGGGCCTCT
This sequence comes from Kitasatospora sp. NPDC054795, assembly GCF_053611565.1. Taxonomy (NCBI): domain Bacteria; kingdom Bacillati; phylum Actinomycetota; class Actinomycetes; order Kitasatosporales; family Streptomycetaceae; genus Kitasatospora; species Kitasatospora sp. NPDC054795. The sequence goes on along the minus strand of NZ_JBSHAP010000020.1, from coordinate 39,962 downwards.
TGGACCCGGGCCACGCTGGCCGCCAGTTTGGGGCGCCGGGCGAGCCGGCGGTGCAGCACCGGGGCGCCGCGCCGGGCCAGGTTGAGCAGCAGCAGGTCGCCCAGGAAGGAGGCCACCGCCACGCCCAGCCCGAGCATCAGGGGCGCACCGTCGATCTGCGCGGTCTTGAGCACGGCCAGGATGACCAGTGTTCCGCTGGGGATGAACGGAAGGAGGGCGTCCCCGAGCACGGCGACGAGCGCCAGCGCGCAGATCCACGAGGATCCGGTCGCCGCCACGAAGTTCAAGGCCCTTTACTCCCTCCACGCCTCCCGAGGGAGCAGGTGGCTGCAGGGGTCAACGCTAGCGCCTCGACTTTTCATGCCATGAAGCACCCCGGTATGGCATGGGTCACGGTCGCTGATTCCGGCCGCGCCGTGGGGCGGGGAACTGCGCGTCCGGGCCGGTCCGGGGCGCCCGGGTGGAGGACCGCCGCCGAAACCGAACGAGCCCCCGGGGCGGGGTGCCGCGCCGAGGGCTCGCAGTGATCGTCCGGTGCTGGTCCAGCCCGACGATCTTGCTGGTGGAGTGCGGATCCCGCTCCGGCGACCCGCTCCCGGCCCCAGCCTGCCGGACGCCGGCCCCCGGTCGCGAGTCCTGGCGCTGGCGACTTCCGGCGCTGGCGGGAAGTCGCCAGCCGTGTCCGCCCGCTGGCTCTGCGTCAGCCGAACGGTCGGTCGACTTCCGCGCGAAATGGCCGAAACCCGCTCGGACCGTGGCCGGACGACACTCCGAAAACGGGAACAGCGGGGCCCCGGCCGTGGTTGACCCCCCTCGGCGACAGCGACCGGCGGGCCATCCGGGACCGCGCGGTCACCCACGACGGCCGGCCCGAGGACGGCGGCCAGGAGGGCGGACGGGATGACCACCGAGGACCACCAGGAGCGCGGGACCGGACCGCAGACCGGACCGGCGGCCGGCGCGGCGATCCGCGGCACCGCCCGCGGGACGGCGCCCGCGCCGCTCTCGATCCTCGACCTCGCCACCGTCGGCGTCGGCCACACGCCCGCCGAGGCCCTCGCCGCCACCACCGAACTGGCCCGCCGGGCCGAGCAGTGGGGCTACCACCGCTTCTGGGTGGCCGAGCACCACGGCATGCCCGGAGTGGCCAGCTCCACCCCGGCCGTCCTGCTCGCCCACCTCGGGGCCAACACCACGACGCTGCGGCTGGGCTCCGGCGGTGTCATGCTCCCCAACCACGCCCCGCTGGCCGTCGCCGAGCAGTTCGGCCTGCTGGAGGCCCTGCACCCGGGGCGGATCGACCTCGGACTCGGCCGCGCCCCCGGCACCGACCCGGCCACCGCCCGGGCGCTGCGCCGCGGCCTCGCCGAAGGCGCGGACGACTTCCCGCAGCAGCTCGCCGAGCTGACCCACTTCCTCGACGGCGACTTCCCGGAAGGCCACCCGTACGCCCGGCTGACCGCCGTCCCCCGGGGCGAGGGCCGCCCGCCGGTCTGGCTGCTCGGCTCCTCCGGCTTCAGCGCCCAGCTGGCGGGCCGCCTCGGCCTCCCGTTCGCCTTCGCCCACCACTTCAGCAGCACCAACACCATCCCGGCGCTGGACCTCTACCGCTCGTCCTTCCGCCCCTCCGCCGTGCTCGCCGAGCCGTACGCGCTGATCGGCGTGAGCGCGGTCGCCGCCGACGACGAGCCCTCGGCCCGGCGCCTCGCCCGCTCCGCGGCCCTCGGCATGCTCCGCCTGCGGCGCGGCAACCCCGGCCCGATCCCCACCCCGGAGGAGGCCGAGGACCACCCGTACAGCCCGGTCGAGGCCGACTTCATCGACAGCTGGCTCGACAACGTCGTGCTCGGCGACCCGGGCCGGGTCGCCGACGGGCTGGAGGCGCTGCGCAAGCGGACCGGCGTGGACGAGCTGATGGTCACCTCGCACATCCACGGCCACGAGGCCCGGCTCCGCTCGTACGGCCTGATCGCCGAGGCCTACGGCCTGACGGCGGCGTGACCTCGACGGCGGCGGCGTGAGCTCGACGGCCTGACGGCACCGGGACCGACGGCGCCCGGCGTGACCGAGCAGCGTGACCGGGCACCGGGACCGACGGCCCGCCGTCCGGCCGCGTCCGCCGCGGCGGCCGGGCCCGGTCGCCCGCCCCGCATCTCCCGCCGGTCGCCCGCCCGTCCTGCGGCTACCGGCCGTTCAGGGCGGGGCGGCCCTCGCGGAGTATGGCCGCGACCAGCTCGGCCTCGCCGGGGCGGGCGAAGTACCAGCCCTGGGCGGTGTCGCAGCCGGTCAGCCGCAGGCGCTCGGCCTGGGCGGCGCTCTCGATGCCCTCGGCGGTGACGGTCAGGCCGAGGGTGTGGGCGAGCTGCACCATCGCGCCGACGATCTGCTCGTCCGCGTCGCTGCGCCGGGAGCGGAGCTCCGGGCGGCCCGGACGGTCCGTCGGGGCGGGCTCGCGGAAGCCCTCGATGAAGGTGCCGTCGAGCTTGAGCACGTGCACTGGCAGCCTGGAGAGGTAGGCCAGGTTGGAGTAGCCGGTGCCGAAGTCGTCGATCGCGATCCGCACACCCATGTCCGCGAGTGCCTGGAGGGCCTGGAGCGGGCGGCCGCCGGGGCCGAGCAGGGCGCTCTCGGTGATCTCCAGCTGGAGGAGCCGGGCCGGCAGGCCGGTGCGTTCGAGCGCCCGGGCGACGTCGGCGACGATGTCGGAGTCCCAGATCTGGCGGGCGGCCAGGTTGACGCTCACGAAGGTCTCGGTGTCGGGGAACTCGGTGAGCCACTGCCGGGCCTGCCGGCAGGACTCCTCCAGCACCCAGGTCCCGAGCGGCACGATCGCGCCGGTCTCCTCGGCGAGCGGGATGAAGCGGTCCGGGGAGAGTGTCCCGTAGCGCGGGTGGCGCCAGCGGACCAGCGCCTCCGCGCCGTGCACCGCACCGTCGGCCAGGCCGACCAGCGGCTGGTACTCGATGGTGAACTCACGGCGCTCCAGGGCCGGGCGCAGTGCGGTGGCGAGCAGCTGCCGGGTGAGCTGGTGGGCGCCGCGGTCCGGGTCGTAGAGGGTCCAGCGGGCGCGGCCGTCGGCCTTGGACCAGTAGAGCGTGGCGTCGGCGTCCTTGACCAGGTCGGTCGGGGTGGTCTCGTGCACGGACCGCTCGACCACGCCCACGCTGGCGGTGATCACCAGCCGGTGCCCGGAGACGTCGAAGGGACGTTCCAGCACCTCCAGGATCCGGGCGGCCAGCTCGGTCAGCTGCTCGCTGCCCAGGCTGTCGGTGACCAGGACGGCGAACTCGTCGCCGCCCATCCGGGCCACCAGGTGGGTTTCCCGCCCGTCGAACCCGCGCCGCAACCGGGTGGCGACGGCGATCAGCAGCTGGTCGCCGATGTGGTGGCCGAGCGCCTCGTTGATCGCCGCGAAGCCGTCGAGGTCCAGGTAGCAGACCCCCACCCGGCGTTCGTCCGCGGCCTCGGCCGGGCCCGGCTGGTCGTCCGGCGCGAGGCAGGCGGCGTCGAGCCGCTCGAAGAAGTAGGCCCGGTTGGGCAGTCGGGTCAGCGGGTCGTGCAGGGCCTGGTACTCCAGCCGGTCGCCGAGCCGCCGCTGCTCGGTGATGTCCTCCACCAGGGCGAGGGTGTAGAGCGGATCGCCGGCGCCGTCCCGGATCAGCGAGACGGTGACCTTGCTCCAGACGGTGTGGCCCTCGCGGTGCTTGAGCTGCTTCTCCACGCGGAACCGTTCCCGCTCCCCGTGGACGAGCTCGGGGAAGAGCCGGTCCGGCATGCCCTCCGGGTCGATGATCTCGTGCAGGTGGGTGCGGGCCAGTTCGCCGACGCCCCGTCCGATCAGCGTGGCGAAGGCCGGGTTGACCTCGATGATCCGGTCCTCGGCGTCGATCAGGGCCATGCCGATGACGGCGTCGCAGAAGGCGGCCCGGAACCGGGACTCGCTGGCCCGCAGCGCCGCCAGCAGCCGGTCGGTGCCGGCGACCTCCCGATCGGTGCCCTCGGCCGCCCGGCCGCTGCGGCCGGCGAGCCCCCGGTCCCGGTGGGCGTCGTCGGTGAGCGGGGCCGAGCAGGTGGGGCAGAGCAGCAGCTCCGGCTCCGCGAGCGTCCCGCAGGCGCCGAGGGAGGTGGCGGCTCCCGTGGCGGGGGCCGGTCCGCCGGATCCGGTGGTCGGTCCGCCGGGGACGGCGGCCGGTTCCAGGACCGGCGGGGCGAGGTGGCGGTGGCGCGGTGATTCCTCGTGCCGCACGCCCGGGTGGTGTGCGTCGGCCCCCTCGTTCCGGCCCGGCACGGCATGCTCCCGTCCGCTGCTGACGCTTGACGATGGTCCGGCCGGCCGGTCGGGACCCGGCGGTCGGCTCCGCACTCTGTCGTGGTCCTCGGAGTCGGCCGCTGCGGGGGCTGCCCGTCGTGGGGCGCCGGCGCGCGGGGACCCGCCTGAAGGACAGGGCGCTGCGGCCGATCATAGGCCGCGACGACAACACGCGGTGACCGCCGCCAGGGTGATTCGCCCGCTTTGTGATCATGAATGGCGGTACGTGCGGACGCCCCCGGTGCACATCACATGATGTGCGCCAGGGGCGCGTGCGCCGAAGCCGCGCCCCTGGGCGCCGGTCGCGCGCCGGATTCGGAGCGGAGCGGGCCGGGAGCCCGGGGGCGGAAGAGGCCGTCGGGGGTGATGGAGGAGAGGGCGGAAGAGATAAGAGGGCGGAGAGGAGAAGGGGGCGGAGAGAAGAAGGGGGAAGACGGGCGGGCTCAGGCCAGCGAGGCCGTGAGGGTGATGGTGGTGCCGGTCAGGGCCTGGCTGACCGGGCAATTGGCCTTGGCGTCCTCGGCGGCCTTCACGAAGCCGGCCTCGTCCAGCCCGGGGACCTCGCCGACGACGGTCAGGTGGATGCCGGTGATGCCCGTGCCGGGCTGGAACGTCACGTCGGCCCGGGTGTCCAGCTTGGTCGGCGGGGTGCCGGCACCGGCCAGGCCGTGCGAGAGGGCCATCGAGAAGCACGCCGAGTGGGCGGCTGCGATGAGCTCCTCCGGGCTGGTCCTGCCGTTGGGGGCCTCGGCGCGGGACGGCCAGGAGACGGGGTACTCGCCGATCCCGGAGGAGGCGAAGGTCACCAACCCCTTTCCGTCGAGGAGGTTGCCCTCCCACGCGGTGGTGGCGGTGCGGGTGGTTGCCACGATCGGTTCCTCCAGTACTGAGGGAGTGTTCGAACGGTCACGTCCGGTCATGCACGCCCCAGCCTACGGGCAGAGCCCTCCCGGCCCGGTGCGTCACGCCGCCGGGGCCGGGCGGAGCACCGGGTCGCCGTCCGGTCCGGTTCGGTCCGGCCCGGCTCACCGTCCGGCCCGGCCCGCCGTCCGGATCGTGGACGGTTCCGTCCGACGGTGCGGGACCGGAGCGGGGCCCTGTTAGATTTGCCCGGGCCCGAGCCCGGCCGCCGTACGGTCGGGCGCCCACTGCAGACACCGGGAGCCGCCCCGATGACGGACCACTCCACGACCCCCGACGCCGGCCTGACCGAGGGGATCGACGACGCCGTACGGGCCGAGCTGACCGGCCTGCGCGAGAGCATCGACAACATCGACGCCGCGGTGGTCCACATGCTGGCCGAGCGCTTCAAGGCGACCCAGCGGGTCGGCCGGCTCAAGGCCGAGCACAAGCTGCCGCCGGCCGACCCGGCGCGCGAGCGGGACCAGATCAAGCGCTTGCGGGAGCTGGCGGCGGGGGCGAAGCTGGACCCGGTCTTCGCCGAGAAGTTCCTCAACTTCATCATCGCCGAGGTCATCCGGCACCACGAGGCCATCGCCCGCTCCTGAATCCCCGGGTCCGAGCGGCCCCGGGCCCGAGTGCCCCCCGGGGCCTCCGGCGATGTCGGCGGCGGCTAAATGACCGATTTCGTCAGGCTCCACGGTTGGCGTAGCGTGCAGGTTTCCCCAGCCGGAGAGGTGGAGCAGCGACGATGGCGGTGAACCTGCCCGAAACGCCGAGCGGAACCGGAGTTCCCGGCGATTCCGCGTCGAACGCCCACGCGGTGCCCGGCGGTCGCGCCGAGGCCCGCCGCCGGGCGCGCGGTTCGCGGGGCCGCAAGGCCGGCGGTTCGGGTCGGCGGCCGCGGCCGTGGTGGATCGAGCTGCCGGTGATGGCGGCGGTCGGCCTGGTGGTCGCACTGCTGATCAAGACCTGCCTGTTCCAGGTGTTCACCATCCCGTCCGGCTCGATGGAGAACACCCTGCGGATCGGCGACCGGGTCGGCGTGAACAAGCTGGCGCCGCTGACCGGCTGGGAGCCGGAGCCGGGGCAGCCGGTGGTGTTCAAGGACCCGGGGGGCTGGCTGCCGCCGCAGCCGAGCGATCCGAACCCGGTCACCAACGCCGTGAGCTCGGTGCTCAGCTTCGTCGGCCTGGTCCCGCCGAAGGACGACAACTACCTGGTCAAGCGGGTCATCGCGACCGGTGGGCAGACCGTGCAGTGTGAGGGCAGCACGCTGAGCGTCGACGGACGGAAGGTCGACGAGCCGTACCTGCACCCCGGGGACGACTCCTGCGCGGGGCTGGACTTCGGGCCGGTGAAGGTGCCCTCGGGCTACATCTGGGTCGAGGGCGACCACCGCAGCGACTCCGCGGACTCCCGCTACCACCAGCACGGCCCGGGTGGTGGCGCCGTGCCGGTGGACGACGTGGTCGGCCCGGTGTCGGCCGTCGTGTGGCCGCTCAATCACCTCGACTGGTTCGGCTGGACCGGCCGCTGACCCCACGCTCGGCGGTCACCCGGTCACCCGGTCACCCGGTCGGCAGCCTCGGCCCCGGCGGCCTCGGCCCCGGCACCCTCGGGCCCGTCGGCCTCGGATCCGGCAGCCCCGGGCCCGTCGGCCCGTGGACCCGCGAACACCTCGACCGTCCCGGCTTTCGAACCCGTGCCCGCGCCCGCCCCCGTGCCCGCCTCCGCGGGTTTGCTCGCCTGGGCCGCGAAGGCGCCGGTCAGCACCAGCAGGCCCCCCGTGATCTGCGGCAGCCCGAGGTGTTCGCCGAGCAGCACCCAGGCCGTCACGGTGGCGACCACGGCCTCCAGGTTGGCGACCACCCCGGCGATCGGCGGCGAGAGGTAGCCGACCGAGATCACGCCGGTGACATAGGCGAGCACGGTCGCGATCAGGACCATCCACACGGCCGGGAGGAACGCGGGCAGGGTGTGCCCGTTCATCACCACCGACCCGCCGAGCCGGCTCCAGTCGGCCTGCCACGGCCGGGTGAGGGCGGTGAGCAGCACGGCGCCGATGAGCAGCCCGAACGCGCTGACGGCGAGCGGGTCGACCGGGCGCTCGCCGTGCCGGCCGGCGTCGGCGAGCACGAAGTAGCCGACCTGGCACAGGGCCGCGCCGAGGGCGAAGAGCACGCCCAGCGCATCGAAGCCCAGGCCGTTCCAGACTTCGACCACGCAGGCCAGCCCGGCCACCGCGACGCCGGCGCCGACGGCCGCGCCGCGGGTGATCGGCTTGCGCTGGACGAATTTGACGTAGCCGATGAGCAGTGGCGGCCCGAGGTACTCGATGAGCAGGGCGACGCCGACCGGGATGCGGGAGATCGCCGCGAAGTAGCAGGCCTGGACGCCGGCCACGGCGAGCAGGCCGAAGCCGAGCAGCAGGCCGGGGCGGCGCAGGACGGCGTCCCGGTGCCGGTAGGCGACCGGGAGGAGCGCTACCGCCGCCCCGGTGACCCGGAGCCACACCACGTGCAGCGGGGAGAGCCCGGCCTCGATCAGCGGTTTGGCCGCGGTGCCGGAGCCGCCGAAGGCGACGGCGGAGACCAGCGCGAGGCCGAGGCCGAGGGTTCTGCCCGAAGGGAGGGTGGGCGAGGCCGTTGATCTGTGCACCGCCGCATTGTGACAGTCATACCGGTGATCGGGTAAGGCGCCATTCCGTCATTCGGTCCTGCTCCCGACTGTGCGCAATGGCGTAATCACCGGCTCCGGCACGGCCCCGTGACCGTGCCGGTCCCCGTCGGCCGTCAGCCGTCGGTCACCGGCCCTCAGCCACCGGTCGCCGGCCGCCAGCAGTCGGCCGTCAGCCACCGGCCGAGGCGCCCGCCCCCGTGAGCGCGTCCGCCCCTCCGGTGGGCTGGGTGGTCGGCCGGCTGGTCGGGGGCGCGGTCGGCTGGGTGGTCGGCGTCGTCGGCGTCGTCGGCTTCGAGGTGGGCCGGGGCGGCCGGGTGGGCTGGGTGGTCGGCTGGCTGGTCGGCGGAGCCGTCGGTGCGGTGGTCGCACCGCCGTCGGTGCCGCCCGGCGAGGTCGAGCCGTCGCCCGGCGCCGTGGTGGGGCCGGTGCTCGGGGCGCCGGTGGGGGCGCTCGTCGACGGGGTGCCGCTCGGCGTGCTCGGGGCGGTCGGCAGGTCGGTGGCGCCCGAGGAGTCGCCGCCGGCCGGGGTCGGGAAGTCGCCGACCGGCTGACCCTTGAGCGCGGCCTTCATGTAGCTGGTCCAGATCTGGGCCGGGAACTGGCCGCCGGCCGCGCCGTCGATGCCGCCGACGCCGCTCAGGCTGACCTGGGCGCCGGTGCCCGGATCCTGGCCGAACAGGGCGACCGAGGTGACCAGTTCGGGGGTGTAGCCCACGAACCAGACCGACTTCTGGTCGTCGGTGGTGCCGGTCTTGCCGGCCACCGGGCGGCCGAGCGCCTTCGCCCGCCAGCCGGTGCCGCCCGGGTCGCTCACCACACCCTGGAGCATCGAGGTGACCTGGTTGGCGGTGTCCTCGCTGATCGCCTGGGTGGTCTTGTGCGCGGGCAGTGCCACGTTCTCGCCCTCGCGGTCCACCGACTGCACCAGCCAAGGGGTGATCTGCTTGCCGCCGTTGTCCAGCGTGGCGTACACGCCCGCCATGTCGAGCACGCTCGGGGTGGCCGCGCCCAGCGGGATGGACGGTACCGGGTCGAGCCCCGGGATGTTGCCGGGCAGGCCCATCGCGACGGCGGTGTCCTTGACCTTCTGGAGCCCGGTGTCCTGCGCGAGCTGTGCGAACGCCGAGTTGACCGACCAGTCGGTGGCCTGCTGGAGGCTGATCTGGCCGTAGCTCTTGTCGCCCTCGTTCGGCGGCGCGTACGGGGTGCCCTTGCCGCCGCGGACCTTCCGGCCGCTGGTGCCGTCGTAGACCGTGTGCGGGGTGATGGTGCGGCCTTCCTGGGTCTTGGCCTCGTTCTCGAAGGCGGCGGCCAGCGCGATCGCCTTGAAGGTCGAGCCGGCCTGATAGTCGCGCCGGGTGGCGTTGTCGACGTAGTGCTTCACGTAGTCGACGCCGCCGTAGAGGGCGACGACCGCGCCGGTCTTCGGGTCCACCGAGGCGGCGCCGGCCTGGGCGGACGCGTCCTTCTTCCGCTTGTCCGGGTTCAGGCTGTCGTGCAGCTGGGCCTGGACGGAGTCCTGGAGGGCCTGCTGGCGGGCCGGGTCGATGCTCAGCTTGATCGTGTAGCCGCCCTTGGCCAGCTCGGTCTCGCTGATCACCCCGCTGGAGGTGAGGTACTGGGTGGCGGCGTCGACCAGGTAGCCGGCCTGGCCGGACAGGCCCGGGTTGGGCTGCGGGTCCCGGACGTCCGGGAAGGTGGTCGCGGCCCGCTCGTCCGCGGAGAGCCAGCCCTCCTTGACCATGCCGTCGAGCACGTAGTTCCAGCGGTTGACGGCGTTCTGCTTGCCCGCCGCGGTCGCGGTGGCGACGTCGTACGCGCTCGGGGCGTTCAGCAGGGTGGCCAGGTAGGCGCCCTGGGCGGCGTTGAGGGCCGACGCGTCGATGCCGAAGTACGCCTGGGCGGCGGCCTGGATGCCGTAGGCGCCGCGGCCGTAGTAGGAGGTGTTCAGGTAGCCGGAGAGGATGTCGTTCTTGCTCTCGGTGGCGTCCACCTTGATGGCGATGAACAGTTCCTTCACCTTGCGGGTGATCGACTGCTTCTGGCTCAGGTACGTGTTCTTCACGTACTGCTGGGTGATGGTGGAGCCGCCCTGGGTCCCCTGGCCCTTGGCGGTCTTGATCGCGGCCCGGGCCAGGCCCTGGACGTTGACCGCGCCCTCGTTGTAGAAGTTCCGGTCCTCGGCGGCCAGCGCGGCGTGCTGGGCGGCGGGGGAGACCTTGTCCAGGGAGACGTTCTGCCGGTTGGTCTGACCGGTGCGGGTGAGCACCGAACCGTCCGAGTAGAGCCAGGTGTTGCTCTGGGCGGTCGCGGCGGCGTGCGCGTCCGGCACCTTCACCAGGGTGATCCCCAGTGCGAACAGGCCGATGCCGAGCAGCAGGGCCGTGCCGAAGCCGAGCAGGGTCATCCGCCAGGTGGGTATCAGCCGGCGGATGCCGGTGCGCTTCGGGCGACGCGACTTCCTGCCGCCGGATCCGTCGGAGCCGCCGGTGCGGCCCGACCCGCCGGCCGGGCCGGTGGAGCGCTTGAACCGCTTGACCGGGCGGAGGCTGATCGACGGCGTGCTACGGCCGCTCTGGGCGTTTCTGGACAATGCGCGGCCTTTCCTGCGGGCGCATCGAGGCAGCCGGCACGGACGGGGACATCGGCGGTTGGGGACCTTTGTCCCGATTCAGGTTCTACTGCCCTGGACGAGCAGAATGGGCCGGATGGCTCCGGTGAATCGCCGATCGAGACCGACATCACACACAAATCGGACGTCGGAGGCCAAAAAATTGAGGAGCCCCTCGCTGTTGCGAGAGGCTCCCCAACTGTCTGTGCGCCGCCAGGGACTCGAACCCCGGACCCGCTGATTAAGAGTCAGCTGCTCTAACCAACTGAGCTAGCGGCGCTTGCTGACCTGGAAAACAATACACGCTTCCGGGGAGTGCCTCGAACCGGCCGCGGGTCACCCCCGAGCCAGCCGGGCAGTGGCTGCCCGACCTGCCCCTTTCCTTCCGGTTGGTCCGGAGTTCGCCGCTGGTTAGGGTGGAACGGTGCCCCGCCTCCAGCCCGGCCACCGCACCGCACGGACGGCGGTCGCCACCCTGCTGCTGCTCAGCGCCGTGGCGTACACCGCCTGGGTGCTGGAGGTCGTGCTGAGCACCGGGCTCGACCCGGTGCAGGCGTACATCAGCGAACTCGCCGCCGAGGACCAGCCGCTGGGCGGCCTGTTCCGGGCCACCGACCTGGCCGCCGGACTCTGCCTGCTCGCCGCCGCCGGCACCGCCCTCGCCACCGGGCGGGTCGGGGCCTCCCGCCGGCACCGCTGGGCGCTGGCCGGCTGGTCGGCGCTGGCCCTGTTCGGCGCCGCGACCGCCGCCGACTCCAGGCTGCCGCTCAGTTGCGCTCCCACCAGTGACGAGATGTGCGCCGCCCGGGAGACCGCCGGGCTGGTCCCCGCCACCCACACCGCGCACGCCGTCACCAGCAGCCTCGCCATGGCCGGGGCGCTCACCGCGCTGGTCTCGCTCACCGTGGCGGCCCGCCGCTACCGCTGCTGCCCGGGGGTGCGCCGGTTCGGGCCCTGGCTGCTGGGTGCCGAACTGCTCGCCACCGGCTGGAGCCTCGCCTCGATCGCCGCCTTCCAAGCCGGGCGCGGCACCTGGGCGCTCGGGGCCGGGCAGCGGCTGCAGGTGCTGCTGGTCGCGCTCTGGCTCGGCCTGCTGGCCCTGGACGTCGCCCGCTCCTCCCGCGCGGGCGCGCCCGACCCGCCGGGCGGGAGCGCCGGGGACGGGGAGCGGCGCCCTCCGGCCGGGCCGCTCCAGGAGCGGAGGCCGGCATGAGTACTCCCGGAACGCGGACCGCCGGCCGGGCGCGCTTCCTGCGCGTCGACGGCGTCCCGCTGCACGTCCGCGTCGAGGGCAGTGGCCCGGTCTGCCTGCTCTCCGGCGGCCTCGGCAGCAGCTGGTTCGACTGGGACCTGGTCGTCCCCTTCCTCGCCCCGTACCGCACCGTGGTCCGCTTCGACCGGCCCGGCTACGGGCTGAGCGCCCCCGAGCCCGCCACCGGGCGGCCCGCGCCGACGGCGGCCGGCGAGGCCGGACGCATCCGGGCGGTGCTCGACGGCCTGGGGCTGCGGGAGCCGTGCACCGTGGTCGGGCACTCGCTCGCGGGCTTCCACGTGGAGGCCTTCGCCCGGCTGCACCCCGAGCGGACCGCCGGGCTGGTGCTGGTGGACGGCAGCGTGGAGGCGGCGGCCCGGCCGTACCCGGCGCCCGGCGCGCGCGACCTGGCGGCCCGGGCGGTGGCCGGCGCCGCCACCGCCCTCGCCGTCCCGTACCTGCTGGGCCCGTCCGTCCGCCGGGCGACGGCCCGGCTGTCCACCGTCCGCCGTGAGGACCTGGCCCCGGCACCGCTGGTGCGGCACTGCTACCGCACCGGGCGGGCCCTGCGCGCGCTGCTGCGGGAGAGCGGCCGCTACCTCGACATGGCCGCCGAGCTGGACGGGCTGCGGAGCACCCGGCCGCTGGCGGAGGAACTGCCGGTCACCGTGCTGGCCGCCGACGACGGCTGCCGGACCCGCCGCACCGAGGAGTGGCTGGCCCGGCAGCGGGAGCTGGCGGCGCTGCTCGGGGCGGACTTCCGCACCACCGCCCCGGCCGGGCACCTGGTGATGTTCGACCGCCCGGACGCGGTGGCCTCGGCCGTGCTCGACACCCGCTGAGCGGTCCACCGGGGCCGGAAACGCCTCAGGCCGCCCACCGGAGTGGACGGCCTGAGACCTTGCCATGTGCGCCGCCAGGGACTCGAACCCCGGACCCGCTGATTAAGAGTCAGCTGCTCTAACCAACTGAGCTAGCGGCGCCTGCTGACGTCGAAGACTTTACACGGCGCCGACCGGTTCCACCGAATCGTGTTCGAGTGATCACTCTGTGCAGTTTCCTCCGGGGTCCGGGTGGTGGCAGGCCGCACTGTGGTCCGCCCCCGGCGCGCCGCCGACCAGGGCCGGCCGTTCCCGCTCGCAGCGGGCCCGGTCCGCCGGGGACGTCAGCCCGGCGTAGCGCGGGCAGCGGGTGCGGAAGACGCAGCCGGTGCGGCGCTCGGTGGGCGGGGGAGGGTCGCCGGCCAGCAGGACGCGGTCGCGGGCGCGTTCGGCGGCGGGGTCGGGGAGCGGGACGGCCGACAGCAGGGCGCGGGTGTACGGGTGGCGGGGGCGGTCGAAGACGGCGGCCACCTCGCCCTGCTCGACCGTCCGGCCGAGGTACATCACGCTGACCCGGTCGGCGAGGTGCCGGATCACCGAGAGGTCGTGCGAGACGAACAGGTAGGACAGGCCCAGCTCGGCCTTGAGCGCCTGGAGCAGGTTGAGCACGCCGGCCTGGATGGAGACGTCCAGCGCGGAGACCGGTTCGTCCAGCACCAGCAGGCCGGGCCGGACGGCGAGTGCCCGGGCGATGGAGACGCGCTGGCGCTGGCCGCCGGAGAACTGGTGCGGGTAGCGGACGGCGTGCTCCGGATCGAGGCCGACCTGGCGCAGCAGTTCGGGCACCCGGCGGGCGATCTCCTCGCGCGGGGTGCGCTGGGCGAGCAGCGGTTCGGCGACGATGTCGCCGATCGGCATCCGGGGGTCCAGGCTGGCCATCGGGTCCTGGAAGACGATCTGCACCCGGGCGCGGAGCCGGTGGGCCTCGGCCCGGGTGAGGGCCGCGGTGTCCCGGCCGAACAGTTCGATCCGGCCGGTCTCCGGGGCGCCGAGCCGCAGCAGCTCGAACAGGGTGGTGGACTTGCCGGAGCCGGACTCGCCGACCAGGCCGAGGGTCTCGCCCTCCCGCAGGTCCAGATCGACGCCGTCCACCGCGTACACCTCGCCGACCTTGCGCTTGAACACGGTGCCCTTGAGCAGGGGAAACGTTTTTCCGAGTCCGCTCGCCGACAGCACCGGCGTCCGGGTGGAGCGGTCGCCGGGGCCGACGGCGGTGGAGGGCAGCTCCGGGACGGGATAGACCTCGGCCGGCGCGGGCCGCCGACCGGCGAGCTCCGCCGAGCGCACGCACGCCGACAGGTGGCCGTCCGCCCCCTCCAGGGCGGGCTCGGCCGTGGCGCAGCGCTCCTGCGCCAGCGGGCAGCGCGCCGCGAACGGGCAGCCCGGGGGCAGTTCGGCCATCGGCGCCGGGGTGCCGGGGATCGGTACGAGCGGACCGCCGCGCCCGTCCAGCCGGGGCAGCGCGCCGATCAGACCGAGCGAGTAGGGGTGGCGGGGGGCCGCGAACAGTTCGTCGACCCCGGCCGTCTCGACCACCCGTCCGGCGTACATCACCGCGACCCGGTCAGCCGTTCCGGCGATCACCCCGAGGTCGTGGCTGACCAGGACGAGGGCCGCGCCGGTCTCCCGCCGGGCGGTGCGCAGCACGTCCAGGACCTGGGCCTGGATGGTGACGTCGAGCGCGGTGGTGGGCTCGTCGGCGAGCAGGATGTCGGGTTCGTTGGCGACCGCCATGGCGATCATCGCGCGCTGGCGCATGCCGCCGGAGAACTCGTGCGGGAAGCTGTCCAGGGCCCGGTCGGGCGCCGGGATGCCGACCAGGTCGAGGAGTTCGGCGGCCCGGCGGCGCGCGGCGGCCTTGTCCACCCGCTGGTGGATGCGGACCGCCTCGGCGATCTGGTCGCCGATCCGGTAGACCGGGGTGAAGGCGGAGAGCGGGTCCTGGAAGACCATGGCGATCCGGCGGCCGCGGATCGCGGCGAGCTCCCGGCCCGGCAGCCCGACCAGTTCCCGTCCGTCCAGCCGCACCGAGCCGCTGACGCTCGCCGTGCCGGGCAGCAGCCCGAGCACGGACAGCGCGGTGACGGACTTGCCGGAGCCGGACTCGCCGACGATGCCGAGGGTTTCGCCGCGCCGCAGGGTGAGGTCCACCCCGCGGACGGCGGGGACCGGGCCGTCGGGCCCGGCGAAGTCCACCCGCAGGTCCCGGACGGCGAGCAGCGGGGTTTCGACGGTGGTGGTCACGGGTGCTTCCTACGGCCGGCGGAGCGACGGGTACGGGGCGAACGGCGGGGCGCGGCCCCGGAGGTGGGGTCGAGCGCGTCGCGCAGCCCGTCCCCGATCAGGTTGACGGCGAGGACGAACAGCACCAGCAGGACGGCGGCGAAGTAGAACAGCCAGGGGAACACCGGGGCCTCACCGGTTCCGGCGGCGAGCAGGGTGCCGAGCGAGACGTCCGGCGGCTTGACCCCGAAGCCGAAGTAGGAGAGCGCGGTCTCGCTCATCACGGCGCCGCCGACCGCGATGGTGGCGTCGATGATGAGGAAGGAGGCGACGTTCGGCAGGATGTGCCGGCTGATGATCCGCAGCGGCCGAACTCCCATGAACTGTGCGGCGCGGACGAATTCGCGCTCGCGCAGGGAGATGGTCATCGAGCGGACCACCCGGGCGGTGATCATCCAGTTGAACAGGGCGAGCAGCAGGACGAAGGCGATCCAGCCGGCGCCCTTCAGCCGGGCCGAGACGATGGTGATGATCAGGAAGGCGGGGAAGACCAGCAGCAGGTCCACCAGGAACATCAGCGCCCGGTCGGCCCAGCCGCCGAAGTAGCCGGCGCAGGCGCCGACCACGGAGGCCAGCACGGTGGAGAACAGCGCCACCAGCAGGCCGATGACCAGCGACTTCTGCAGGCCGCGGACGGTCTGCGCGAAGACGTCCTGACCGACCCCGTTGGTGCCGAACCAGTGCTCGGCGGAGGGGGGTTGGTGCAGTGCGGAGAAGTCGGGAGTGGCGTAGTCCCAGGGTGTGAGGTACGGGCCGCCGAAGGCGAGCAGGAACAGCAGCAGGACGACGACGGTCCCGGCGACGGCGCCGCGGGCGGCGAGCAGCCGCTTGAGCACGAGCCGTCCGCGACCGGTGGCCCGGGGGCCGGTGGTCGGGGCGGAGGGATCGGCGACGGTGGTGGTCATCTCAGGTCACCTCCGGTCAGGACCGCACGCGCGGGTCGAGGGCGGCGTGCAGGGTGTCGGCGAGGAAGCCGGAGGCGAGGACGACGGCGGCGGTGAACAGGTTGACGGCCACCACGGAGTTGACGTCCTGTTCGTTGATCGACTGGATCAGCCACTCGCCCATGCCGTGCCAGCCGAAGATCGTCTCGGTGAAGATCGCGCCGGTGAAGATGCCCAGGAAGCTGTAGGCGAACATGGTCGACATCGGGATCACCGCGGTGCGCAGCCCGTGCTTGAGCAGCGCCCGGCCGCGGGTCAGACCCTTGGCCTCGGCGGTGCGCAGGTAGTCCGATCCGAGCACGTCGAGCATGGTGCCGCGCTGGTAGCGGCTGTACGTGGCGAGGCCGCCGAGGGCCAGCGAGATCGTGGGCAGCAGCAGGTGCAGCGCCCAGTCGGCGAGGTGGGTGCCGAGGCCGCCGGTGAGCCCGGGGGTCTCGTAGCCGGTGAACGGGATCACCTCGTGGCCGACCGCGTCCTTGGCGGTGATCGCGCCGTTCTTGAGGAACAGCGCGACCAGGAAGACCGGGGTGGAGAGCAGTACGAAGGACAGCACGGTGAGCAGCCGGTCGGAGACCCGGTACTGGCGCACCGCGCTCCAGGCCCCGGCCGCGACGCCCAGGACCATGCCGAGCAGGCTGCCGATCAGCAGCAGGCGCAGCGAGACCCAGACCCGGCGGCCGAAGTCGTCGGTGACCGGGGTGTCGTGGATGGTCCGGCCGAGGTCGCCGTGGAGCAGCCCGCCGGCCCAGTGGCCGAAGCGCTCGACGACCGGGGTGCGGTCGTTCAGGTTGAGCGCGGCGAGCTGGCGTTCGACCGACTCGGCGGCCGGGCGTGGGACCTTGGCGTCGAAGTAGGTGCGTGGCTGCAGGGCGGTCGCGGAGATCGCGTACGCCAGGAAGACGGCGGCGATCAGCAGCACCGCGTAGTAGCCCAGGCGTTTCGCCAGGTAGCGGAGCATCAACGGCCGCCCGCTGCGGTGCGGGTGGGGCCGACGCGTCTGGTGGGCATCGGTTGGCCTTCGGTCCGGGCCCGTTCGGGCGTCAGTCGGGTGGTCTGGCAAGGGAGTTGGGAAAGCGCAGGTCAGAGTGAAGCACCGGGGCACTGGGCTGGTGTTGCGTCCGTGTTGCCGTGTGTGACTTCTGGATCAGACGTGCGCTCCTCCCCCTGGTGGTCGGTCTGATCCGCTGTTACGTTCTGCTCGCTCGATGCCGAATTGGCTGCCCACGCTCAAGCCTTGTCACACCTCGCGCGCCCCACATCCCGTCATCGATCCCAGGGGACCCTCATGGACGCTTCCACCACGGCCGGCCGTCTCGGCCGGGCGGCCGCCCTCGCCGTCGCCGTCGCGCTCGCGGTCACCGCGTGCACCTCGGGCGGGGGTGGCTCCGTCGACGGCGCGGCCAGGAGTGAGCCGCCGGGGCAGGGCTCCAACGACCTCAACCCCAAGCCGCTGGACCAGATCAAGGACGGCGGCGAGGTGCGCTTCCCGCTGTACCAGTGGATCACCCAGTGGAATCCGCTGCAGGTGGACGGCTACTACGGTTCCGCGGTCTCGATCATGCGCAACCTGGAGCCTTCGCTCTTCACCACGGACGCCGCCGGCACCTTCCTGCCCGACCCGGACTACCTGGTGGACGCCAAGGTCACCTCGACCTCGCCGCAGGTGGTCACCTACAAGCTCAACCCCAAGGCCAAGTGGTCGGACGGCAAGCCGCTGAGCTACCTGGACTTCAAGGCCGACTGGCAGGCCGCGAGCGGCAAGGACCCGGCGTACAACCTCTCCGACCCGTCCGGCTACGAGCAGATCTCCGCGGTCGAGCAGGGCGCCGACCCGAGCGAGGTCAAGGTCACCTTCGCCGAGCCGTACGCCGACTGGCAGAACCTGTTCCGCCCGCTGATGCCGGCGGCCGGCATCTCCACCCCGGACGACTTCAACAAGGGCTGGGTGGAGAAGATCCCGATCACCGCGGGCGCGCTGAAGGTCGGCACGGCGGACAAGACCGCGCAGACCCTGACCCTCGTCCCGGACCCGGCCTGGTGGGGCACCAGGGCCAAGGTCGACAAGGTCACCTTCCGGGTGATGTCCCAGGCGGCGACGACCCAGGCGTACCTCAACAACGAGATCGACTACGCCGCGGCCGGCACCGCCACCGCGTACGGGCAGCTCAAGAGCGCCAAGGACACCGTGATCCGGGCCGCCAGCCCCTGGGACGAGGTGCACATCTCCTTCGGCGGCACCGGCGCGCTGGAGGACCGGAAGGTCCGCCAGGCGCTCGGCAGGGCGCTGGACCGCTCGGCACTGATCAAGATCGCCAACAACGGGGTGCCGGTGGAGTTCAAGCCGCTCGGCAACCACATCTTCATGCCCAACCAGACCGGGTACCAGGACACCTCCGGCGACTGGGCGAAGTTCGACCCGGCCGCGGCCAAGAAGCTGCTGGACGAGGCGGGCTGGAAGGAGTCCGGCGGCCAGCCGCGGACCAAGGACGGCCGGCCGCTGGAACTGCACTGGGTGCTCAACGACTCCACGCCGCAGGCCCAGATCGACCTGGCCACCGCGGCGGTGGCGATGTGGCAGGCGGTCGGGGTCAAGGTCAGCCTGGACAAGGTGGCGGCCAACGACTTCTTCACCAAGTACGTGAACCCGGGCAAGTTCGAGATCGCGAGCTGGCGCAACACCGACTCCTTCCCGCTGTCCAAGAGCCTGACCAACTTCCGGCTCCCGGTGGGCGACAACAGCTTCAGCAACCCCTCGCGCCTGGGCAGCCAGGAGATCGACGACCTGCTGAAGAAGGCGGCCGGGACGGTCGACCCGCAGGAGGCGGCGAAGCTCTACAACCAGGCGGACGCGAGGATCTGGGAACTCGGCCACACCGTCGAGCTCTACCAGCGGCCGGAGGTGGTGGCGACCCGCAAGGGCCTGGCCAACTACGGGGCCTTCGGCCTGGCGAGCGAGGACTACAGCAGGATCGGCTGGGAGAAGTAGCCGCCGCCGGGACGGGACGGGCCGCACGGCAGGCGCTGGCGAGCAGCGCGGTGATCACGAGGCCGGTGGCGCGGACGCGGGAGGATCGGCTCTGCCGCCCCCGCTGTCCCGCCACCCGCCTTGACCTTCCGCGTTGCCCACAGGCCGCCCGTGTCATGGGGCCCGGCAGGGCCCGCGCTCTTCCAACCGGGGAAGAATCTAGCGGCGCGCCGGTCGCCCGCCGGGCAGCGCGCGGGGCGCGCCCGGAAACCCGCCGCACTGTCACCCGGTTCGCGCACCGGAGCGTCAACTGGGGCTGACGGCAAGGAAAAAAGGGACATTCAGGGCCATCGTGACCGGCGGCGCGCGGGGTTCTCGCCACGCGCCCGAGCGTGCACACCTGCCCGGCCCGAGTGTGCGCCTGCCCTGCCCTGCCCGGGCGTGCACTTGCCGTGCCGGTGCGTGCACACCTGCCGCGCCGGTGCGTGCACCGGGCCGGAGGCGCTGCCAGGATGCGCGGGACGACTCCCCTCCCGACTCCCGGAGCAGCTCCGATGGTCAGTGACCCCGCGGCCGCGGCACCCCCCGGCCACCCCGTCGACCCGCCGCCGGTGCGCCGGATGGTCCCGCGCGACCGGCACGAGCCGCATCGGGTCGCCACCCCGCTGGAGCTCTTCTTCGACCTCTGTTTCGTGGTCGCGGTGGGCCAGGCCGGGCGCGAACTGGCCCACTCCCTGGCGGCCGGGCACTACGGCGAGGGCCTGCGCGGCTACACGCTGACCTTCTTCGCGATCTGGTGGGCCTGGATGAACTTCACCTGGTTCGCGTCCGCGTACGACGTCGACGACGTGCCGTACCGGGTCACCACGCTGGTGCAGATCGCCGGGGTGCTGATCCTCGCCGCCGGGGTGCCGCGGCTGTTCGCCACCCAGGACCTGACGCTGGCGATCGTCGGCTACGTGGTGATGCGCCTGGCGATGGTCACCCAGTGGCTGCGTGCCGCCGCCGGCGAACAGGGCCCGGCGCGCCGGGTCGCGCTGGGCTACGCGGCGGGGATCACGCTCTGCCAGGTCGGCTGGGTGGTGGTGCTGTTCCTGCCGCCCGGCGTCCGGTCGTACGTCATCCCCGTCGGGGTGCTGTGCGAGCTGGCCGTGCCGGTGATCGCCGAACTGCGGATGCGGACCTCCTGGCACCCGCACCACATCGCCGAGCGGTACGGGCTGTTCACCCTGATCGTGCTCGGCGAGACGGTGGCGGCCGCGACCGTCGCGGTGCAGTCGGCGGTGGACGAGCACGAGGGCCTGGGCCGACTGGTGCCGGTCGCGATCGGCGGGCTGCTGATCTGCTTCTCGGCCTGGTGGATCTACTTCGCCCGGTCCGTCCACGAGCACCTGCGGTCCAACCGGCAGGCACTGGTCTGGGGGTACGGGCACTACCTGGTGTTCGGCTCGGCGGCGGCGATCGGCACCGGGCTGGAGGTCGCGGTGGAGTCGGCGGTGCACAAGGCGCACATCTCGGAGACCGCCGCCACCGCGACGGTCACCGTGCCCACCGCGCTCTACCTGTTCACGGTCTGGTTGCTGCACTCCCGGCACACCAAGCGGGGCGCGGTGGCCCAGGCTGTGGCGCCGACGGGGGCCGTGCTGGTGCTGGCCTGCACCGCGCTCGGCGGCTCCGGGGTGCTCGCGGCGGGCCTGGTCTGCGCGCTGATGGTCGTGGTGGGCGTGCTGATCCACGGCCGGGAGAGCAGGCGGGCGGGCGTCGGCGGGCCGGGTGCCGGCAGCGCGGATGCCCGCTAGCCCCGTCCCTCACACCTCACTCGGGAGAGTGAGGACCGGGCGCCTGAACCGGCAGAGTTCGGAGGAGGGCCGGACCCGCCCCGACCTCCGCATCGTGAGATTCCGAGGCCATCGCCAGTCGGCTGTCGATCGTCACGTCCAGGTGCGGAGCCTCCGGCCAGCCGCTCACCACCTCCCGGACCATCGTGAGGAAGTCCCCCGTCCGGGGATGGACGGGGTGGGCGGGGTGGGCGAGGTAGACGGTGGCGCCGGGGGCGTCCGAGACCGGGAGGAAGCGGACGCCCGGATGGCCGTGGCTCTCCGCGGTGCCTTCCGCGCCGAGGCCGAACGCACCGCCGGTGGCGATGAGGTTCAGCCACTCGTCCACGTTGCCCACCTCGACCGTCCCGGCCGGGCGCTGCTCCGGGGGCCACAGGTCCGGTGAGGCGGTACCGACACCCGGCCACAGGGCCAGCGGGAGGTCCTGGCGGACGGTGAGTTCGGCCAGCAGCACCCGGTCCCGGTCGGCAAGGGGGTGGTCGTCGGACACGGCCGCGACCTGGCCTTCCGTGTAGAGGGCCTCGGTACGGATGCGCGGATCGGCGGGGACGGTGCGGAGCACTGCCACGTCGGTGTCCCCGGTGGCGAGGCCTGCGGTGCTGTTGTCCCGCCGGACCACGTCGAGCGGGGCGTGCGGGTACGTGCGGCGCCACGACCGGAGCAGCGGGACGGTCTGCTGCCCGAGCACCGCGCAGGTGTAGCCCAGCCGTAGGGGGCGGGAGATCGTCCGGGCCTCCGCGAGGGCCGCATCCAGGTGGGCGAGGATCGCCCGGGCGTGTTCGAGGAGGGTGGTGCCGGCCTGGGTGAGGGCCAGGTGCCGGGAGGAGCGGTCGACGAGCCGGACGCCGACGCGGGTCTCCATCTGGGCAAGCGTGCGGGAGAGGGCGGGCTGCGTCATGTGCAGCCGGGCCGCGGCGGCGGTGACGGTGCCCGCCTCTGCCAGCGCGGCCAGGGCCCTGAGGTGACGCAGTTCCACATCATCCATGCCCGCAGAGCATAGTCCCTGCCCAAGCGGCATTTCCGGGGACGGGGCGTGATCCGTAGTGTCACAGGTACCCGGGGCCGTTCCCGGGATTCGGTCCCGAGACGTGATGGACGGTGTGGGTCATGAGGATTCTTCTGGTCGGTGCGAGCGGAACGCTGGGCAGTGCGGTGCGCCGGGCGCTCGCGGAGCGCGGCCACGAGGTGATCGGCGTGGGCCGCACGGGCGGGGACCTGGTGGCCGATGTCACCGACCCGGAAGCGGTGGCCAGGCTGTACGCGCAGGCGGGCCCGCTGGACGCGGTCGCGGTCGCGGCGGGCGAGGCCGTGTTCAAACCGCTCGGCGAGCTGACCGCCGACGATGTCGCGGCGACGTTCCGCGGCAAGGCGCTGAGCCAGTTGGAGCTGGTCCGCCAGGGCGCCTCCCAGGTGGCCAGGACCGGCTCGTTCACGCTGGTCAGCGGGATCCTCACCGAGGAGCCGATCGTGGCCGGGGCTGCCGCCTCCGCGGCGAACGGTGCCGTCGAGGCGTTCGTACGAGCCGCCGCGATCGAACTCCCGCCCCAGCGGATCAACGCGGTGAGCCCGACCGTGGTCGAGGAGTCCCTGCCCGCCTACGGGCCCTTCTTCCCCGGCATGGAGGCGGTGCCCGCCGCCCGGGTGGCGACAGCGTACGTCCGCTCGATCGATGGCTCGCAGACCGGCCAGATCTACCGGGTCCGCTAGAAGAAGCCGGGCCGGGTCCGCGATTCGGTCACCGCGAAGTGCGGGACTGGCCGACCCGCTCCAGCAGTACCGGCTCGTGCCGGGCCAGCCAGTCCAGGTAGGCGGGGTTCACCTTGGCCAGATCCAGGTAGGCGGCCCGCAGTTCGCCGTAGAGCGCGTCCAGCGCGGGCGGGCTGAGCACGCGCGGACGCCAGGTGAACAGAAGCCGGACGGTCAGCGGGTCCCCGTGCACCGGGCGGACCACCGTGCCGGGCCCGGGCAGCGAGGTCGGCTGGCAGGGGCGGACGGCCTCGCCGGAGGCGACCAGCTCGGCGGCGGTGGCGTTGTCCCGCACCTGCACCACCCGGGGGTTGAGCCCGGCCTCGCTGAACACCCGGCGCATCGCCGCGTACTCGTGGTCGGCGGTCGGGTCGACCATCCAGGTGTCCTCGGCGAGGTCGGCCAGGTGGACGACCGGCCGGGCGGCGGCCGGGTGTCCGGCCGCGAGTGCGACGAACTGCGGCTCCCTGGCCATCAGCACCCGCTGCTCGGCGTCCGGCGGCACCCGCAGCGGGAAGCCCTCGCTCTCGTACACGAAGGCCACGTCCAGCTGGTCGGCGGCGACCATCCGCAGCAGCGCGCTGGCCGAGACGTCCACGTGGATGGTGGTGTCGGTGTCCGGCAGCCGCTCGTGCACCCGGCGCAGCCAGGCCGCGACCGCCCGGCTGCCGACGCTGCCGATCCGCAGCCGCCGTTGCCGGCCGGGCCCGGCCGCGTCCCGGGCCTCCTGGCGGGCGGCGGCCACCAGGGCGGCCATCTCGGTGATCACCGGCCGGGCCCGGGAGAGCACCGAGTGACCGAGCGCGGTCGGCCTGCTGCCGGTCTGCTCGCGGGTGAACAGGGTGCCGCCGATGGCCCGTTCGATCCGGTGCAGCTGGGTGGTGAGGGAGGGCTGGGTCATGCCGAGCTGGAGCGCGGCCTTGCGGAGGCTGCCGCTGTCGGCGATCGCGCACAGCACCCGGAGGTGTCTCACGTCGAGCTCCACGTCCGGAGCATAGACGCCGCCGCACCGCCTCGCCAAGGACATGACAGGCATTCAAGGGCGTGCCGAAGGGCCGGTCGGCGGACCGACCGGCGGACCGACCCGACGCGGCGCGCGGCGGACCCGGCCGCTATGCGGCCGAGCTATCGCCGGTTGGCATCATCCGCGAGGGCCCCGGGCGGGTCGAAGCTCGGGGACAGCAACCCGCCCCGGTCGCCACCGGGACGGCCCCCACCGTGCACCGCCCCCGGGCCCGGCCCCCACCGGCCCCGGTGCGGCGGCGCACCGCGAAACCGGAGCCCCGCATGAAGCGATCCGTGCTGTCCGCCGCCCTGGGCCTGGCCCTCGCGGCCGGCCTCGCGACCCTGCCCGCCACCGTGGCCGCCGCGGCCCCGGCCGCCCCGGCCGCCCCGGCCGCCGTCCAGGGCTACACCCCCTCGACGTACGCTGGCTCGGCCGCGGAGACCGCGGACAACCAGGCCTTCTTCCACGCCGTGATGGCCTCGGCCAAGGCCCGGCAGGCCGCGAACCCGTGGCTGCTGACCGTCACCGTCACCTACGACACCGCGAACGCGCCCTCCTTCACCGGCCAGATATCCCAGGCCGCGCAGATCTGGAACAGCTCGGTGCGCAACGTGCGGCTCCAGGAGAGCAGCGGCAACGGCGACTTCTCGTACTACGAGGGCAGCGACAGCCGCGGCTCCTACGCCAGCACCGACGGCCACGGCCACGGCTACGTCTTCCTCGACTACCAGCAGAACCAGGAGTACAGCTCGCTCCGCGTCACGGCGCACGAGACCGGGCACGTGCTCGGCCTGCCCGACGACTACTCCGGCCCGTGCAGCGAGCTGATGTCGGGCGGCGGCCCCGGCCCGTCCTGCACCAACCCGTACCCCGACGGCAACGAGCGCGGCCAGGTCGACTCCCTCTGGGAGAACGGCCTCGCGGCGCGGAACTGACGCGGCCCGCAGGCGGGTTCGGAGCGGCGGGGGGGCCCCCCGGGCTCCGGGGGGCCCGCCCCCCCCGGGCGGGAGGAGTGTGTTTAAAACAAAAGAACGCCGCCCAC
>NZ_JBSHAP010000020.1:0-15493 GCF_053611565.1 Kitasatospora sp. NPDC054795 | reverse complement strand
CCCCGAGCTCTTCCACTCTTAGTTCGTTGGCTGCGTCTGTTTTGTATACGCGACCGGTTCCACCCCCTCTGGTATACGGCCCCCGCGGCGCGCAACTGCCGGGCCCCGCTGGGGGGTTCGGCGCGGGGGGCCGCCCGGCCGGAATCGGGCGGCCCGCCGCACCGGGTACTTCCCCGGACGGGAGCCTAGCCGCCGCCGGAACGGAATGCCAGGGGCACGATTGAGTCAAGGTCAGGAAAAGACAACTCAATTCGGCTCCATCACAGGGGTATTGGACGGTGCTATCGCGGGTTGGCATCATCCGCGCACGCACCGGGTTGCCCGAAGCTCTGGGGACACCACCCGTTGACCAGGTGTTCCCCCGGGCCGGCCCCCAACCGGCCACGTCACCTCAGGAATCGGAGCCCCCACATGAAGCGATCCGTGCTGTCCGCCACCCTCGGCCTCGCCCTCGCGGCCGGCCTCGCCGTCCTGCCCACCACGGCCGCCGCCGCGGCCCCGGCCGCCCCGGCCGTGCAGGGCTACACCGCCTCGACGTACGCCGGCTCGGCCGCGGAGGCCGCGAACAACCAGGCCTTCTTCCAGGCCGTGATGGCCTCCGCCAAGGCCAAGCAGGCCGCCAACCCGGGCCTGGCGACCGTCACCGTCACCTACGACGCCAGCTCCGCCCCGTCCTTCCGCAACCAGATATCCCAGGCCGCGCAGATCTGGAACGGTTCGGTCGCCAACGTCCAGCTGCGGTCCGGCTCGGCCGCCGACTTCCGCTACTACGAGGGCAACGACAGCCGCGGCTCCTACGCCAGCACCGACGGCCACGGGCGCGGCTACGTCTTCCTCGACTACCAGCAGAACCAGCAGTACAGCTCGGTGCGCGTGGTGGCGCACGAGACCGGGCACGTGCTCGGCCTGCCGGACCACTACTCCGGTCCGTGCAGCGAGCTGATGTCGGGCGGCGGCCCCGGCACCTCCTGCACCAACCCGTACCCGAACAGCGCCGAGCGCACCCGCGTCAACTCGCTCTGGGTGCGCGGCTGACGCGAGCGGTGAACGCCCCGGACCGGCCGCGCCGAGGCGGCCGGTCCGGGGCACCGCCGTGTCGGGGAGGCGTCCGGGCCGGCGCTGCTGCCGGGCGTCGCCGGATGCCGGGAGCCGGGTGTCGTCGGAACCGGGTGTCGTCGCCGCCGGGCGTCGTCGCTGCCGGGTGTTGTCGGTGCCGCGTGCGAGCATGCGGGCGAGACCCCTCCGCCCCCCGACCGCCAGGAGCCACCGCCATGTCCCGTGCCGTCCCCGACCGGCTCGCCGACCTCCCGTACGCCGAGCTGCTGCGCCCGCACACCGGGCCGCTGCGCAGCGACGAGCGGTACGACACCGCGCACTTCGACGGGGGCGAGCACACCGACGAGTCGGGTGCCGGGGCGGCCTTCCTGGAGTGCGCCTTCACCGGTGTCGCGCTCAGCGGGGTCAAGCTGCGCCAGGCCCGGTTCAACGAGGTGTGGGTGCAGGCCGGCCGCTGGGTCGCCTGCGACCTGAGCGACTCCGAGTGGCAGGACAGCTCCTTCGCGGGCGGGGTGCTCGCCGGGGTCGCCGGGTACGGCTCGGCGCTGCGCCGGGTGGTGTTCCGGGGCTGCAAGCTGGAGGCGGTCAACCTGCGCTCGGCGGTCCTGCGGGACGTCGTGTTCGAGGACTGCCTGCTGCGCGACGTGGACTTCGGCGGGGCGAAGCTGACCGGGGTGTCCTTCCCCGGCTCGACGCTGGAGGAGGTCCGGCTGCGCGGCGCGACGCTGAGCCGGACGGACCTGCGCGGCGCCGTCCGGCTCGGTCTGGCCGACGGCCACCAGGGGCTGCGCGGCGCGGTCATCAGCTCCCCCCAACTGATGGAGCTGGCACCGCAGTTCGCTCACGCGCTGGGGATCGAGGTCAAGGACCGCTGAGCACCCGGCCCCCTTCGCCCGTTCAGCCGGGCGTCGCTCGGTGACGCCCCGACGAACAGTCCGCCAATCCTGCCGCACGCATCTGGTGGGCCGCTTCGCGCGCGGTGGAGACTGCTGCGCGATCGAGTGAGCTCCGACTTGTGTACACAACATCGCCAGCGAAGGGACGGGCCGGACTGATGGCCGAGTTGAGTCGTAGGAAGTTCGTCACGCTGTCCGGTGCCGCCGCGGCGGGCCTCGCGGTGGCCGGCACCGGTGCCGCCGCGGGGGCCGCCCCGGGCGGCACGGCCGCGACCGCCGCCACCACCGGGCTCGGCACGACCGGCACCATCACCGACGCCCAGCACGTGGTGATCCTGATGCAGGAGAACCGCAGCTTCGACCACTACTTCGGCACACTGCGCGGCGTGCGCGGCTTCGCCGACCGCAGCGCAATCCAGATATCCGGCGGCTACAGCGTCTTCAACCAGCCCAACGGCCTGTTCGGCCGCCAGTACCCGTGGCAGTTCAGCCAGACCAAGCCGGCCGGCGGCGCCGACCCCGAGCGCCTCGCCCAGTGCAACGGGGACCTCAGCCACGGCTGGTCCGACCAGCACAAGGCCTGGAACGGCGGGAAGCTGGACTCCTGGGTCGCCGCCAAGGGCAACGTCCGCACGCTCGGCTTCCTGACCCGCCAGGACATCCCGTTCCACTACGCGCTGGCCGAGAACTGGACCATCTGCGACGCCTACCACTGCTCCGTGCTGAGCGCGACCGGCCCCAACCGCACCTACCACTGGTCCGGCCAGATCGACCCGTCCGGCGCCGCGGGCGGCCCCGCCTACGACGGCGGCGACGAGAAGGGCCTGCGCTGGCAGACCTACGCCGAGGCGCTGGAGACGGCGGGCGTCAGCTGGAAGGTCTACCAGAACGCCGCCGACAACTACGGCGACAACGCCCTGGCGTACTTCACCAACTTCACCGGCGCCCCGGCCGGCAGCCCGCTGGCGGTCAAGGGCATGGGCTCGGTGCCCAAGGTCACCGGGAGGACCCCGGACGACATCGCCGCCGCGATCAAGGCCGACGTGCTGGCCGGCACCCTCCCGCAGGTCTCCTGGATCGTCGCCGACCAGGCCTCCTCCGAACACCCGTACGCCACCCCGGCCGACGGCGCGCACTTCGTCCACATGGTGATCGACGCGCTCAACGCGGACCCGAACGTCTTCAACTCCACCGTGCTGTTCCTCAACTACGACGAGAACGACGGCTTCTTCGACCACGTCCCGCCGCCGGCCGCCCCGGCCGGCACCCCGGGCGAGTTCTACAACGGCACCAACATCGGCCTCGGCTTCCGCGTCCCGCTGATCGCCGTCTCGCCCTGGACCCGCGGCGGCTGGGTCAACTCCGAGACCTTCGACCACACCTCGGTGCTGCGCTTCCTGGAGGTCTGGACGGCCGCCCTCGGCAAGCCCGCCGCCTGTCCCAACATCAGCGACTGGCGCCGCCGCGTCTGCGGCGACCTGACCAGCGTGTTCGACTTCGCCCACCCGGTGTACGGCCTGCCCGCGCTGCCCGACACCTCGCAGACCATCGGCCTGTCCGCCTGCGGCCCGCTGCCCAACCCGGCCCCGGTGAACAACCAGCTGCCGGTGCAGGAGTCCGGCACCCGGCCCGCGCGCGCCCTGCCGTACCAGCCGAACGCCAACCTGGACCACTGGGACGCCGACGCCGGCGGCGTCATGCACGTCTGGGTGAAGATGTCCAACGACGGCGCCGCCCGGGCCTCCCACTTCGCGGCCTACGCCAACGCCTACCGCAGCGGCGGCCCCTGGCAGTACACCGTCGACTCCGGCAGCCCCGTCACCGACTTCTTCAACTGCGGCACCAACGGCTTCGGCAACGGCAAGTACGACCTGACCGTCGTCGGCCCGAACCGCTTCCTGCGCCGCTTCACCGGCGACCTCACCAAGGCGGGCAGGAACGCGGCCGTCACCGCCTCGTACGCGGTCGAGCCGGGGACGGGGAAGCTCGCGCTCCGGTTCGAGCTGGCCAACTCCGGCAGCACGGCGGTGACCTTCACCATCGCCTCGAACAACTACCGGACGGACGGCCCCTGGACGTACCAGGTCCCGGCCGGCGGCAGCGTCGGCGACTTCTTCAACGCGGTCGCGTACAACAACGGCTGGTACGACTTCACCATCACGGTGGACGCCGACAGCAGCTGGTCCCAGCGCTTCACCGGCCACCTGGAGACGGGTGCGGCGAGCGTCACCGGCTGACCGCCGAACGCACCGGGCGCGGCGCGCTGCGCTGGCCCCGACCACCCACTCCGGGCGGCCGGGGCCCGCGGCAGGGCGGGCCTCAGCTCCAGGGGGAGGCCGGGAACCAGATGTAGCCGAGCCGGCCCAGGATCCGCACGTCCCAGTAGACGACGGTGAAGACCCCGGCGACCAGGAAGGCCGCGGCGGTCAGCACGCTGATCCGGGCGGGCCGGGCCGCCAGCACGCGCCGCAGCCGTCCGCCCGCCGCGTAGGTGAGCAGCACGAACAGCAGCGCCATCACCGCGATGTTGCCGATCGACTGCAGGAGGAACGCGCCGGCGCCGTAGAGCGGGTTGTGGGTGTTGGCGGCGTGCCGGAACAGGTCGCGGAAGAGCGGGTACGGCCGGCCCACCAGGAAGCCGCCGATCAGCGCGCCGACGAGCACCAGCGGGGCGTTCGGGAAACGGCGGGAGAGGCCGGCGAGCGGGTCCCGGACCAGGCCGGCGGCGGCGAGCCCGAGCACGATCATCACGAGCCCGATCAGGCCGAAGGTCGCCATCGACTGGATCGACCGGGGCGTGAGGCCCTTGCTCGCGGCCGTCGAGAACTGCGGCAGGTGGGTGCCGACGAGGCCGACCAGGGCACCGTAGGCGGCGGAGACCGGTGCCATGCCCGCGAAGATCCAGCCCAGCGGCCGGGCCACGTGCAGAAACCTGCCGCGCAGCGACGGAGCCTGTCCGACCAGTGGGCCGACCGCGCCGAAGGCCGCGATGTTGCAGGCGGTGAAGGAACCGGCCAGTCCGGAGACGAACGCGAACAGGATGCCGGAGACCACCCCGGTGATCGGCGTGCCGTGGGCGTCGTGTCCGAGCAGGGCGTCGGCGCTGGTGAAGCCGATCTCGTCGTCGACCAGCTTCGCGTTCCAGGCATAGGCGAGCAGGAGCCCACCGACGGTGCTGAGCAGCAGGGTGAGCCAGCGGCGCCGGGGGAAGTCCCCGGTGACGAACAGCGAGGTGCGGAGGGCGGCGGGGCGCGGGGCGGGCTCGGTCGGCGCGTTCGGCCGACCCGAGGCGAAAGTGCTCATGGCAGTGTCTCTCTTCGACAGGGGACCGGTGCTGGAGCGCTGACATCCTGGCGGTCCCACCGGCCGGACGCTTCTTCCGGCGTGCCCTGTCGAGACGTCACCGGGCGGCGCCGCCCGGTGCTCCGGCCCCCGCTGCTCAGTTCCCGCGGGCGTAGCCGGAGTCGACGATCCGCTTCGCGCCCTCGGCGTAGTAGCCCGGGTCCTCGGGAAGGTCGGTGGCCAGACCGTCGACGTACCGGTTGTACATGCAGAACGCGGCGGCGATCAGCACGGTGTCGTGGATCTCGGTGTCACCGGCGCCGGCCGCGCGGGCGGCCGCCACCGCCTCCTTCGAAACCGGCGCGGCCTGCTTCTGCACCTCCGCCGCGATCCGCAGCAGGGCCCGCATCCGCTCCGTGAGCGGCGCGGCCGAGGGATCGGTCAGGGCCGCCTTCACCAGGTCCTCGCCGCCGTCCAACTGCGCCGCGGCGAAGGCGCTGTGGGAGCCCTCGCAGAAGCGGGTGCCGTTGAGCCGGGAGACGTAGGCGGCGACCAGCTCGCGCTCGCCCCGGCTCATCGGGGCCGGGTCCCGCAGCAGCGCGTTGGCGAGCATCCCCAGCGGGGCCGCGGTGTCCGGGCGCAGCGCCAGCAGCCCGCTGATTCCCGGCTGTCCGTTGTCGATGGTGATGTGCGGCACGGGGCAACTCCCTTGTCCGGGACGGTCGGAGGACGCTCCATCGTCGCGGGTGCCGGGTCCTCGCGCCAACTCCGAGATTGCCCCGGCCCCGGCGGGAGCCGCCCGACCGGTCCGGCCGCTCAGACGAACGGGCCCCGGGGGAACCACGGGTCACGGACCTCGCGGGGGCCGTCCGGGGTGAGCAGGGTGAGGCTGTGGGTGCCGGAGGCGTACTCGGCCAGCTGGACCGAGCCGTGCCGGGTCTCCAGCTCGGCCTGCACGGGGACCGGCAGCTTGGTCAGCGCCCGCCGCAGCTGCAGGGCGTCGCGCCGGCTGATCGGCTGGGGGCAGCGCAGCACCAGCCGCAGCGGGCTGAGCGGTCCGCTCACCGGAACCCCGCTGCCCAGCTCGTAGCCGACCGCGCCGATCGGGCCCCAGGGCAGCCGGTGGTCCGCCACCAGCCGGCCGACCTCCGGCAGCAGGGCCAGCGCCGGGATGCCGGCCAGCCGTTCGGGGGCCAGCCGTTCACGCCGTTCGACGAGCTGCTCGGGCCGCAGCGTCCGGGCCACCGCCGCCCAGGGGGCCAGCGCGTCCATCCGCTGTCCGGGGCGCGGGCCGCGCACGGTGACCGGGAACCACAGTTCGGGCGCCGCCTCCGGGTCCCGGGTGCAGCGCTGCGGGTGCGGGAGGTCCACCGGGTTGCCGACCACGGCGGGTGCCCGGCCGACCGTCACCCAGGGGTGCGCCCGCAGTACCGCCCGCGCCCACGGCGGCAGCTCGCCGCCGGCGAGGGGCCGCAGTGAGCTGGGGCACTGCATCAGCAGCAGGTCGTGCGCGCCGGGCAGCCGGCCGTCCAGCGCGGCCAGCGGGCCGACCCGCCGGCGCGGTCCGTCGTGCGGGTCCTCGGCGGTGCGCCGGGCGTGGCTTCCGGGATGTGCGACGGTCACAGCGGGCTCCAGAGGGTGGCGTCGATTTCGCCGACGGCCCCAATCTGCGCCCGGCCGGGGGCCCGCGGCTACGGTCCTTGGGCGCGTCCACCAGGGACCAAAGGCTCAAGGTGCGCCCGTGGGCACCCGGTGTGAGAGTGGGGGCAGCCCGGTCTTCCGACCTCCCGTCCACCCCGTTTGGAGGAGTCATGGGCATCTTCGACAGGTTGTTCCACCGGCCGCAGCACGAGTCCACCGGGCAGGAGGCCGCCCAGCGCGCCGCCCTCGCCCACGACGAGGCCGCCGACGCGTACGGCAACGACGTCGAGCGGACCCGGGAGCAGCAGGAACGGCTCGCCCAGGAGGAGGACGACCGGCGCGCCGCCGAGAACATGACCGCCGAGGGCGACCCCTGGGGCTGAGCCCGGGGATCACCCCGCACGCGGCGGCAGCGGCGGTCGCCGCAGGTCCGGCCGGGGCGTGGACTCCGGCGGGGGCGCCGCGGCGGGCGCGTCCTCCAGCAGCTCCAGGGCCAGCTGGACGGCCGCGACCAGCTCCGGATGGCGCCCCCGGGCCCAGTCGCGCGGGGTGCGCAGCACGTGCACGTCCGGCTCGACGCCCCGGTTCTCCACCGACCAGCCCAGCCCGCCGCCGAACCAGGAGGCGTTCTTCGGCACCGAGATCTGGGTGCCGTCGCCGAGGGTGTGGCGCCCGCTCATCCCGACCACCCCGCCCCAGGTGCGGGTGCCGATCACCGGGCCGAGCCCGAGCAGCTTGATCGCCGCGATGATCACGTCGCCGTCCGAGCTGGTGGCCTCGTCGGCCAGTGCCACCAGCGGTCCGCGCGGTGCGTGGCGGGGCCAGCGCACCGGTCGGCGGTCCCGGCTGAAGTCCCAGGCCAGGACGGGCCGGGAGAGTTTCTCCAGCACCAGTTCGGAGACGTTGCCGCCGGCGTTGCCGCGGACGTCCAGGACCAGCGCGGGCTTGTCCAGCTCGCGCCGCAGGTCCCGGTTGAACTGTGCCCAGCCGGAGCCGCCGAGGTCCGGGATGTGCAGGTAGCCGCACCGTCCGTCGCTGAACTCCCGCACCAGGGCGCGTCGTCTGGTCACCCAGTCCTGGTAGCGGATGGGCCGCTCGTCGGTCAGCGGGGTGATCACGATCCGCCGCACCGGGCCGTCCGGGCCGCTGCGCAGGGCCAGTTCGAGCGTGCTGCCGCCGGTGCCGGCCAGCAGCGGCAGCGGTCCGCGCAGCGGGTCCACCGGGCGGCCGCCGATCTCCAGGAACTCGTCGCCGTCCCGGACGCCCTGGGCGGCCAGTGGGGCGCGGGCGCGCGGGTCGGAGGTCTCGCCGGGCAGCACCCGGTCGACCAGCCAGCGGCCGTCGGGGGCGTGGCGGGCGTTGGCGCCGAGCAGGCCGAGCGGCTGCTGGGCGAGGGTGGGGCCCTCGGCGCGGCGGGACGGGGTGACGTAGGCGTGCGAGGTGCCGAGTTCGCCGAGGAGTTCGCGCAGCAGGTCGGCGAAGTCGTCGGGGGAGCAGACCCGGTCCAGCAGCGGCTCGTACTGGGCGACCAGCGCGGGCCAGTCCAGGCCGGACATCCGCTCGTCCCAGAACTGGTCCCGGACGATCCGGGCCGCCTCGTGGTAGGCCTGGCGCCACTCGGCGGCCGGGTGCACGGTGTGGGTGATCCGGCGCAGGTCGACGGTGGTCCCGGCGGAGGGGGCGCCGACCGGGATCACCCGCAGCGTCCCGGCCGAGTAGACCGCGATGGAGCCGCCGTCCCCGGAGACCGCGTAGCCGTCCAGCTTGTCGACCACGGTGCTGCGGGTGCCCCGGGCCAGGTCGAAGTGCTCCAGCGAGGGGCGGCCCGAGGTGTCATCCGGGCTGGCGAAGGTCTGGCCGAGGGTGCCGGAGATCGGCCAGCGCAGCCAGACCAGGCCGCCGCGCACCGCGTCGGTGGCCGAGTACTTGGAGGCGATCACCGGGAACTGGAGCAGCCGCTCGCCGATGCCGTCCGGGTCGACCCGGACGGTGCCGTCGCCGTCGTGGTGCGGGGCGCCGTCCTCGGCCGGGGCGGAGAACGGCGAGGGGGTGTCGGCGGCGAGCGGGACGAGGTACGGGCGGCAGCCGAGCGGGAAGGAGAGGTCGCCGGTGTGCACGTCGTGGACCGGGTCGAAGCCGCGCCAGGACAGGAAGGCCAGGTAGCGGCCGTCCCGGGTGAACACCGGCTGCTCGTCCTCGAACCGGCCGTCGGTGACGTCGGTGGTCGAGGAGGGCGCGTCGGTGCGGGTGAGCCGGATGCGGCGCAGTGAACGCCCGGCGACCGGCTCGGACCAGGCGATCCAGTGCGAGTCGGGGGAGAAACGGGCGCTGGAGACCGGCCCGTAGCCGGAGGCGGCCAGTTCGCGCACCTCGCCGTCGGCGGCGCCGACCAGCAGCAGTCGTCCGTCCGAGGTGGTGGCGGCGAGCCGGCTGCCGTCGGGGGAGGCGGTGAGCTCCAGGACGCGGCCGATCCGTCCGGCGGCGAGCACCCGGTGGCGGTGCTTCCGCGGCCCGGCGTGGCCCGGCGGTTCGGCGTGGCCGGGCAGCGGCATCACCTCGATCGCGTCGGCGCCCTCGGCGTCGGTGATCCAGGCCGCCTCGCCGGTGTGTCCGAGTACCACCGGCAGCCGGGTGCGCACCCCGGGGGTGTCGGCGAGCGCGCGGGCCGGGCCGTCCTTGTGGGTGAGCCAGTACTGGCTGCCGCGCACGGTGATCACCCCGGCCCGGCCGGTCTGGTCGCAGGCGAGGTCCTTGACCTGGCTCGCGGCGCCGACCTGGTAGGGGCGGCGGCCGGCCCGGGCGCCGCCGAGCGGGACGTGCAGCCGGCGTGGGGCGGGGGCGTCCAGGCCGTCCAGCAGCCAGAGGTCGCCGGCGTGCTGGTAGACGATCCGGGTGCCGTCGGTGGCGGCCTCGCGGGCGTAGTAGGAGGCGTGGTCGGTGTGGCGGCGCAGGTCGGTGCCGTCGGGGCGGCAGGAGTAGAGGTTGCCGATGCCCTCGTGGTCGGAGAGGAAGGCGATCCGGCCGGCGACCGGCATGGGGGCGGCGAGGTGCCCGGTGTGCTCGGGCAGGATCCGCTCGCCGTCCACCCAGAGCCGGCCGGTGGCGCCGCCCCGGTAGCGCTTCCAGGCGGCGGGCGCGTGCGGGGCGGCGCCGGTGAGCAGCACGGTCCGTTCGTGGCTCATCTGGGCGTCGCCGACCGGTCCCCAGGGCATCCGGCGGCCGGGGGAGCCGTCCGGTGGCAGGGCGTGCGCCCAGGTGTAGTGGCCGAAGGGCTCGTGGTAGGAGGTGACGGCCAGGATCTCGCCGTCCGGCAGCCAGCCGCGCACCCGGGTGTCCTGGCTGCCCCAGAAGCTGAGCCGGCGCGCCCGGCCGCCGTCGACCGGGGCGGTCCACACCTCGGGGGTGAGGCCGAGCCAGCTGGTCCAGGCGAGGGTGGTGCCGTCGGGGGAGATGCGGGGGTCGCTGACCCTGGTGCGGTCGCAGCCGACCCGCCAGGCCCGGCCGGTGCCGGCGCCTTCGGCGTCCAGCGGGGCGATCCAGACGTCGTCCTCGGCGGTGAAGGTGAGCAGGCCGTCGTGCAGGTGGGGGTGGCGGAGGTAGCCGGGCGGGGTCACCCCTCCATCCTTCGACGGGGTGTCACCCCCGGCAACCGGAGAAGCCGGGAACCGGTCTGGACCATTGACACCGCCCGGTCGAATCCACTTCAGTGGTCTAGTCCAACTTGGGTGCCAGGCCGGGCCGTTCCCCCCACTGGCGCGTGCTCCGGCGTGCCCTCGGACGTCCCCCACGACCGCGCCATCGCAGGAGCGCCCGCATGCGCAGAACACCCGTCCCCGGAACCCCGGTCACGAGCCGCCGCGCGGCCGTCGCCGCCGGTACCGCCTCCGCCGTCGCCGCAGCCGCCCTGGTCGGCGCCACACTGGGCCTGGCCCCCGCCGCCTCGGCCGGCGAGTTCCTGGCCAACGGCGGCTTCGAGTCCGGCTCGCTCGGCCCCTGGAGCTGCACCGGCAACTCCGGCAGCGTCGTCACCGGCCCGGTGCACGGCGGCAGCCGCGCGCTCGCCGCGGCCGCCACGGCCGGCGACACCGCCCAGTGCGGCCAGACCGTCACCGTCGCCCCGAACACCACCTACACGCTCAGCGCCTTCGTCAACGGCTCGTACGTCTACCTGGGTGTGGACGGCGGCGGCCCGAGCACCTGGACGCCCGGCACCGGCGGCGCGTACCAGAAGCTCAGCCTCAGCTTCACCACCGGCGCGAGCCAGACCAGCGCCACCGTCTACACCCACGGCTGGTACGGCCAGGGCACCTACTACGCGGACGACATCTCGCTGGACGGCCCGGGCGCGCCCAGCCCGACGCCCACGCCGACACCCACCGCGACCGCCTCGCCGACCGCGACCCCGACCGGGACGCCGACGGGCACCCCGACCGGAACGCCCACCGGAACCCCGACCGGGACCCCCACGGGCACGCCCACCAGCCCGCCCGCCGGCAGCCACACCCTGGTCGGCTACCTGCACGCGAGCTTCGCCAACGGCGCCGGCTACACCCGGATGGCCGACGTCCCGAACTCCTGGGACTTCATCAACCTCTCCTTCGGCGAGCCCACCTCCGTCACCTCCGGCGACATCCGCTTCAACCGCTGCCCGGCCACCGAGTGCCCGGGCGTCGAGTCGGACGACGAGTTCAAGGCCGCCATCGCCGCCAAGCGGGCCCAGGGCAAGAAGGTGCTGATCTCGATCGGCGGCCAGAACGGCCAGGTCCAGCTGACCAGCACCGCCGCCCGGGACACCTTCGTCAGCTCCGTCTCGGCGATCATCGACAAGTGGGGCCTGGACGGCCTGGACATCGACTTCGAGGGGCACTCGCTCTCCCTCAACACCGGTGACACCGACTTCAAGAACCCGACCAGCCCGGTCATCGTCAACCTGATCTCCGCGCTGAAGACCCTCAAGGCCAAGTACGGCCCGGGCTTCGTGCTGACCATGGCGCCGGAGACCTTCTTCGTCCAACTCGGCTACCAGTACTACGGATCGGGCCCCTGGGGCGGCCAGGACCCGCGGGCCGGGGCGTACCTGCCGGTCATCCACGCGCTGCGCGACGACCTCACCCTGCTGCACGTCCAGGACTACAACTCCGGCTCCATCATGGGCCTGGACAACCAGTACCACTCGATGGGCGGCGCCGACTTCCATGTCGCGATGACCGACATGCTGCTCAAGGGCTTCCCGGTGGCGGGCAACACCAGCAACGTGTTCCCGGCGCTGCCCGCCTCCAAGGTCGCCATCGGCATGCCGGCCACCACCAACGCGGGCAACGGCTACGTCGCCCCGGCCGAGGTGAACAAGGCGCTCGACTGCCTGACCAAGCTGGCCAACTGCGGGACGTACGTGCCGCGTTCGGGCGCGCAGCCGAACCTGCGCGGGCTGATGACCTGGTCGATCAACTGGGACCGGTTCGGCGGCCAGGAGTTCTCCAAGAACTTCAACGGCTACTTCGGGCGCTGACCCGGACGCCCGGTAATTCAGACGTTCCGCGGGCCGGACGCCCCGCGGGCCGACGCCTTCGGGGCCATGCTTGAACCTGACACCGGTGTGAGGTCCGAGCATGGCCCCATGGCGACCACACAGCTCACAACCCCGGTACCCCGCAAGCCCTTTCCCCTGTCCGCCCTGCTCGCCCTGGCCACCGCCGTCTTCGTCACCGGTCTCACCGAGAACCTGCCCGCCGGCGTGCTGCCCGGGATGAGCGAGGCGCTCGGGGTCGGCGAGTCTGCGGCCGGGCAGACCGTCACCGTCTACGCGATCGGCTCCGCCGTCACCGCGATCCCGCTCAGCGCGGCCACCGCCGGCTGGGGCCGCAAGCGGCTGCTGCTCTCCGCGATGGCGGGCTTCGCGGTCGCCAACACCGTCACCGCGGTCTCCACCAGCTACCCGCTCACGCTGGCCGCCCGCTTCCTCGCGGGCGTCGCGGCCGGCCTGGCCTGGGCCCTGCTCGCGGGGTACGCGCGCCGGCTGGTGCCGGTCGAGCAGCAGGGCCGGGCCATGGCGGTGGCGATGGCGGGCGTGCCGGTCGCGCTGTCGCTGGGAGTGCCGGTCGGCACTTTCCTGGGGCAGGTGCTCGCCTGGTGGGTGCCCTTCCTGGCCATGACGGCACTGGCGGTCGGCGTGATCGGCTGGATCGCGGCGCTGCTGCCGGACCAGCCCGGGCAGCCGGCCGGTGAGCGGGCACCGGTCCGCGAGGCTCTCGCCGTGCCCGGCGTGCGGCCGGTGCTCACCGTGACGGTGCTCTTCGTGCTCGCGCACACCATCCTGTTCACCTACATCGCGCCCTTCCTGGACCGGGCCGGACTCGGCGGTGCCACCGGCACCGTGCTGCTGGTCTTCGGGCTGGCCTCGCTGGCGAGCGTCTGGCTGATCGGCGCGCACATCCACCGCCGGCTGCGGCAGCTGACGATCGGCGCCGCGCTGCTGGTCGCGCTGACGGCGGCCGTCCTCGCGGTGCGGTCCGGCAGCGCGCCGCCGGTGTACGTCGCGGCGCTGTTCTGGGGCCTGGGCTGGGGCGGCGTCCCGACCCTGCTCCAGACCGCGCTCGGCGACGCGGGCGGGGAGCGGGCGGACGCCGCCCAGGCCGTCCTGGTGACCCTGTGGAACGCGGCGATGGCGGGCGGCGGCGTGGTCGGCGGCCTGGTCCTGAGCGGCCTGGGCACCGGCGCCCTGCCCTGGACGGTGCTCGCGCTGATGCTCCCCGTCCTCGCCATGGCCACCGCCGCCCGCCGCCACGCCTTCCCGCCCCGGCGGGGCGCGGTCTCCGGCCCTAGCGCACCATCAGCCGGTTGACCGCCTCGACCACCTCGGGGGACGCCTTCGCCATGGAGCCCGACGCGTACGGCGGCTGCGGATCGTACTCGATCAGCAGCTGGATCGCCTGCGCGGTCGTGTCCCCGCTGATCACGCCGGCCAGCGTCAGGGCGAGGTCGATCCCGGCCGAGACCCCGGCGGCGACGGCGTACTTGCCGTCGATGACGACCCGCTCCGTCCCGGTCGGCTCCGCCCCGTAGTGGGGCAGCCGGTCCAGGACGCCCCAGTGGCTGGTGGCCCGGCGGCCCTTGAGCAGCCCGGCGGCGCCCAGGATCAGCGAACCGGAGCAGACCGAGGTGGTCCAGGTGGTGGTCGCGTCCACCCGGCGCACCCAGTCGAGCACGGCCCGGTCCGTCAGCCGGGCCTCCGTCCCGGGCCCGCCGGGCACCAGCAGCAGGTCGGCCGAGTCCACCTCGTCCAGGGCGGCGTCCGCGACGAGCGCCAGGCTGCCGACATCGTTGCGCACCGGCCCCCGCTCGGCGGCGGTGAACACCACCTCGGCGCCGGGGATCCGGGACAGCACCTCGTACGGGCCGACCGCGTCCAGGGTGGTGAACTCGGGGTAGAGCAGGATGGCGATGCGCATCAGTGACCTCCGGTGGGTTCGGGTCGGAAGCGGCGTCGGTACTCGGCGGGCGGGGCGGCCAGGGCCCTGACGAAGGCGCGCCGCATCGCCTCCGGGGTGCCGTAGCCGCAGGAGCGCGCGATCTCCTCGATGCCGTCGTCGGTGTCCTCCAGCAGCCGCCGGGCGGCCTCCAGCCGGACCCCGTCCACGTACCGGCCGGGGGTCACCCCCACCTCGGCGGCGAAGGCCCGGGCGAAGTGCCGCGGCGACAGCGCCGCCCGGCCGGCCAACGCCTCGACCGAGAGGTCGGCCTCCGGGTGCTCGGCGATCCACCGCTGCACCTCGCGCAGCGGCTGCCGGGCCGCCACCTGGGCGGCCAGCTGGGTGCTGAACTGGGCCTGGTTGCCCGGCCGGCGCAGGAAGACCACCAGGTGGCGGGCGACCAGCAGGGCCGTTTCGCGCCCGAGGTCCTCCTCCACCAGGGCCAGCGCCAGGTCGATCCCGGCGGTGACCCCGGCCGAGGTGGCGATCCTTCCGTCCCGGACGTGGATCGGGTCCGGGTCCACCTCGACGTCCGGGAACCGCCGGGCCAGTTCCCCGCCGTAGGCCCAGTGGGTGGTCGCCCGGCGCCCGGCCAGCAGTCCGGCCTCGGCGAGCAGGAAGGCGCCGGTGCACACCGACACCACCCGCTCGGCCCGTCCGGCCAGCTCCCGGATCCGTGCCACCAGGGCCGGGTCCACGAGCCGGGTGCCCTCCCCGCCGGGAACCACCAGGGTGTGCACCGGCCCGACCTCGGCCAGGTCCGCGTCCGGCAGCAGCCGCAGTCCGCTGTGGCTGCGCACCGGACCGCCGCCGGGGGAGGCGGTGGTCACCCGGTATGCGTCCGGTTGCCCGCAGGCCGTGCCCGCACCCGCGAACACCTCCAGAGGGCCGGTCACGTCCAGGCTCTGCACGCCCTCGAAGAGGACGATGACCACGCTGCGCGCTCTCATGCGACCAGCCTCCCAACGGGGGGCGGTGGCAGCAATGACCTGCTTCCCACCTTTCCTGCCATCCGTCGCGCGGGCGGAGAGGGGAAACCGCGGGGGCGCAGGCGGGAGTCGCGGGGGCGAGATCGGGAACCGCGCGGGCGGACGCGGAAACGCCGGAAGGCCCTTCGCTCTCGCTAAGGGCCTTCCGGCTGTCTGTGCG
>NZ_JBSHAP010000019.1:0-90615 GCF_053611565.1 Kitasatospora sp. NPDC054795 | reverse complement strand
GGCGGCGGGCCCCCCCCCCCCCCCCGGGGGCCGCGCGGTTCCCGCGGGCCCCGCCGCCCCCGCCGGTTGGGGCGGGGGCCGTCGTCCGCGCCGGTGGACGGACGCGGAGCAGACGGGATCAGACCTCATGAGAGGCAGCGTGGTTTACCTGAGGCGCCCAACGGCTTTCTGACCGTCGTCTTCGCCGCTCATCGGTTGACTGCGGTGTGGGGGGGGGGGGGGGCCCGAGCCCCCCCCCCCAAAACCCCCCCCGTCCCCCCTCCCGCCGGGTGGTGCGATGGGCCCCGCCCCCCCCCCCCACTCCTCCGGTTGACGACCCGCGCCCGGACCATCCCAGGTTTGTGGGATGTCCCCAGGTCGAGCGCCGCTGCCAGGATGTGGCGCACGGAGCCGAACGCTCCGTCCGGGCTTCGGACTTCGGGCTCCGCGGGCTGTCGCGGTGCCGCGCCGGAGTGCCCGGCCCTCCGGGAGAGAGATCCGCACCCATGAAGATCCGTCGACTGGCCGCCACCGCGATCGCCGCGGCAGTGCTGGCCCCCGTGCTCGTCCTGGCCACCGGGACCCAGGCGAACGCCTACCCGCGGCAGCTGTCCAAGCGGGAGCAGTGCGAGGCGGCGTGGAGCGTCAACTACTGGTCCGGCGGCGCGGCCTTCGCCCGCGGCCAGTGGAGGGCCTGCATGGGGGGCTGACCGCCTCCGCGGTCCCTGGCGCCCCGAGCGCCCCAGCACCCCAAGGGGCCACAGGGAAGGGAGTGGGAAGTCGGCCGGTCCGACTTCCCACTCCCTTCTGCGTCGCGCCCGTTCGTGGCAGTGCCGTGCCCGGTGCCGCCGCCGGGGCGAACGCCCGCATTCCGCCCGGTGCCCCGTGCCCTCGCCGCCCCCGGTGGCGTTAACCCGGTGACGATCACTCGGAGTGCGAAGGAGACCGCCGTGGAACGACGTCGAATCCGCAACGCCGTCCTGGGAGCGTGCAGCGCGGCGGCGGTCATGGGTGTGCTCGTACCGGCGCAGCCGGTCCGGGCCGCCGAGGCCTTCCCCCGCCCCGCGCTTCCGCTCGTGACGGACCAGGCGTTCCAGGACGAGGCCGTCCGGACGCACAACCGGTACCGTGCCGCGCACAGCGCCCCGCCCCTGACGCAGGATCCCGAGCTCGTCGGGTACGCCGAGCAGCGCGTCACCCGCCTGAGCACCGGTCACAAGATCGACCTGGTGAACGAGGGACGAATCAAGGGCGTGGGGGAGAACGTCTGGTGGGGCTGGATCGGGTCGGTCGAGCCGGGCACCGAGCCGGCCGCGGCACATGTCGCGGTGGACCGCTGGTACCAGCAGGGCCGCGACTACCGGTACGACCAGCCCGGCTACGACCAGAACCCGGGGACGGGCGGGTTCACCCAGGTGGTGTGGAAGGCCACGACCCGCATCGGCTGCGCCCGGGCCGCCGGCGCGGGGACGGCCGACACCAAGGACGGTCTGGAGTCGTACATCGTGTGCCTGTACAAGGAGCCGGGCAACGTCGACGATCCGGCCGCGTACCGGCAGAACGTACTGCGGCCGGTGGACGGCTGACCGCCGCCCGGGCACAGGCCCCGGCTCGCCGGTCGCCACCGCCGGAGATCGGGCTCCTCGTCCGGCCCGCAGACAACCGAAGAGACAGGCCCTAGGAGGCCGGGCGGTCGCAGACCGCCGCGGTGCCCTGCGCGGGCGGACGGGTGGTGCCCCGGAAGCCGCCCGCGCGGAGGATCCCGTCGATCCCGGCGTTGACCGATTCCGCGCAGCGGCGGGCCGCGTACAGGTCGAGCAGGGCGGTTCTCAGACCGGCCTGGTCGCGGGCGGTCAGTGCCTGGGCGCAGCCGCGACTGCCGTTGTCCGCCTTGGTGGTGACCGCGTGCCAGTCGGCCCGTAGGCGCGGGTCGGCGGGCACGCGGAACC
This sequence comes from Kitasatospora sp. NPDC054795, assembly GCF_053611565.1. NCBI lineage: Bacteria > Bacillati > Actinomycetota > Actinomycetes > Kitasatosporales > Streptomycetaceae > Kitasatospora > Kitasatospora sp. NPDC054795. Next base: position 88,687 of record NZ_JBSHAP010000019.1, on the reverse strand, counting down.
AGACCGTCTCGAACCAGGCGGCGCTCCCCCACTGGGTGCAGGCCGGCCGGAGGCGGCGGTCCAGTGCGTCCCAACTGTCCTTGGCGGCCTGGGCCTCCCGGACGGCGGCGGTCAGGCGACTGTCGTACGAGACCGCCATGTCGATGAGATCGTCGCCGCTGAGGCGGTACCAGGCCTGGATCTGCCGCACGCGGGTGAACTCCGACCGCGGCGGGTCCGGGAGCCCCCAGAACTGCACCAGGGAGCGCTGGGACGTGAGTTCGTTGACCATGAAGCCCAGCTGGTACCTCCTGAAGCCGCCGTCCGTCGCGGTGCCCGCGACCGCCACGACGCACAGCAGGATCACCGCGAGGCGGCGTGCGCGCGGTCCACGGGCCCGAGGTTCGCCGGCCCGGGTGTCGGGGCCGCGGGTGTTGGGGTGGCGGGTGGCGCGCGAGGCGGACGGCCGTCGACGGCGGACGGCCGTGACGGCGACAGCGGTGAGCGCGGTGACGACGGCGGTGAGCCCGGAGAGGACGAGGGCGTTGTTCAGTACGAATGTGAACGGGAACAACGGCCTCCACCAGGCCGGCCGCCAGGCGCAGCTGTCCGAGAGGACGTTGAGCGGGGTGACGCAGCCGTCCACCGAGACGAGGAGCGTCATCGCGGCGGCCCCCAGCACGGTTGCCGTCCCGGCGGCGATCAGGGCGCCCAGCAGCCGGAAGCGCCGGTCGGCGGCGCTCGCCACGGCGGCGGCCAGGCCCGCGGGCAGGCAGAGCGCCGGCAGCAGGAGGCCCGCGTACCGCAGGGCGTAGAGCCCGCCCCGCGCGTCCGGTACCGGCTGCCCGGTGTGGATCCAGGCCTGGACGCCGACGACGGCCAGGCCCGCCAGTGCTCCACCCAGCAGTCCGGGCAGCATGACCTTGCGCAGCGGCGCCACGGGACCTTCCGGCCGGAGTGCCCGGTCCGGCATCCAACGAGGGGTCCGGCCCGCCGTGCCGGACGCCCACGCGAGCAGCGGCACGACCCACAGGACGATGACGGCCAGTGAGCCCATCGGCGTGTCGGCGACGTTCGACAGCTGCGGCAGCACCATGGCGAGGCCGGGAATCCTGGTCGGGTCCCCGGTCGGGGCTTTGGAAGGAAGCCACTGCAGGACGGACCGGGCGACGGCCTGGACGCCCGGAAAGTCCCTGTTCAGTGCCGTGGCTCCGGCGAGCATCCACCAGGTGAGCCACGACGTCATGGCGACGCAGCCGGCGGCCAGGCAGAGCGTGAGCGCGGGGCGCGGGGTCCGGCCTCGTGAGGTGCGGGTCCACAGGTGCGCGCACTGGGTGGTCCACCAGCCGAAGGCCGCTCCCGCCGCCACCGGTACCAGCAGGACCAGCGGCCGCTGGGGTTGCCAGGCCCAGCCCGCGCCCCAGCCGCTGAGGACCAGGCCGGCCGACATGCCGGCGCCCAGCCACCCCCCGGCCCACGCCCCGGAGGGCACCCGGGTCCCGGTCAGGACGGAGTACACCACCGCCCGCCACAGGGCGACGACGATCACGCCGGTCACCAGGGCACCGGGAACGATGACGAGCAGCGTCATCAGGTTGTTGGTGAAGTTCACGCGGTACGGCGCGATCTGCCGGAGCACCTGCTGCACGGCCAGGACGGGCACCGTGCCGATGAGGAAGAGCGGCAGGACCGAGGTGCGGAACAGCGGCGCCGGATCGACCAGGGCCCCCTGGCGCAGGCCCCACCGTGGATGGGTGCGCCACAGGTCGAGGAAAGCGTCGAGCAGGCGGCGCACCGCGCTCCCGGACGGTGCGGCGCTGACGGACCAGCCGTGCGGGTCCGCGCCCCAGCGCACCGCGGCCAGGTCGGCGTAGATCTCCCGGCTGCGCAGCGCGTCGGAGCGGGCGAGGTACAGCAGTACGACCATGACGACGGCCAGCGCCACGGCCCGGTCCAGCTGCGGCACCCGGCCGTCCGCCACCACGCCGTAGATCACGTAGCCCAGGCAGAGCACGTACGGCAGCAGCACCAGCGCGAGGAAGACCCGCCACAGGGCGACCGTGAGGTACGTCAGCGTGACGTCCCGGTTGGCGATGTGGGCGAGTTCGTGCAGCAGTACCGCCCGGAACCGCTCCGGATCGCGCCGCCGGACGGCGAGCAGGCCGCCGTGCAGGCAGACGACCGGGCGGCGGGTGCGGCCGAAGACCACCGCGCTGACCGAGGCCGCCGCGGGGTCGACCACCACCCGGGGCGTCGGCGCCACGCCCGTCGCCGTGCACAGTTCGGTGAGCAGGGCGAGGAGTTCGCCGTCCGGATCGACCGCGGCCAGCGGGATGACGCGGCTGCGCCGGGCCTTCCAGTGCGGCAGCGCGGCGAAGAGCAGGGCGGCCACCACCAGCAGGAGCAGCGGCCAGGCGGCCACCTGCCACCACGGCGGCGCGGGCGCCCACAGGGACAGGCAGAAGCGGGAAGCGGTGACCTGGCCGGAGATGCTGAGCGACGTCTTCCAGTAGCTGCCGTCAGCCGGGTCCACGCCCGCGGCGAGGCTGCACCCGGACTCGTCCCCGTCGGCCAGGACCCTGACCACTTCGAGGATCATGGCGCCGCCGGCGGTGAGCATCAGGAGCAGCAGGACGACGAACCGGGGGCCCGTGCCCGCGCCGAGGACCCTTTCGTCGATCCGCGGCCGTCCGGGCGGCGTCCCGGTGGCGTTCACCTAGTCCTGCCCGGTGCCGGTGGGGTCGGTGGGAGGCTCCGGTGCCGGTGAGGTGGGCGGAGCGGGCGGGTCCAGTGCGCGGGACAGGGCCAGCCGGGCCACGACCGCGTCGGCGATCTCCTCGGCGCGTTCGGGCACGAGACCGCGCTGCTCGCCCGCCGTCAGGACCAGGGCCCGCACCTCGACCAGTTGCTCCCGGGTCAGCGGCTGGAGCTCGGCCGCGGGGGCCGGTCGCCGGAACAGCCGCCGCACCAGGCCCGTGGCCCCTCGTGAGGCGCGGTCCACGGTCGTGGCCACCATCCGCTGCGCCACCTCGTCGAGCACCAGCCACACGACGGGCGTCACCAGGGCGGCGACCTCCCCGATCCCGAACCCCAGCGGCTCGCGCCGCCCCCCACCGCGGCTCAGCCGCCGCACCACCGTGGCGTCGTCGAAGCGGTGGAGCCCCTCCACCAGGAACAGTTCCTCCGGTGCGAGGGTCTCCACGACCGATCGCACCACGTCACGCACCAGCACGGCCGGCCGGCCGTCGCCGGTCATCTCGGTTCCGGATCCCACTCGTCCCCCAGACCTTCGAGAATCCTTCCGGCCCGCACGGGGTCGGCGCTCCGGATCGTCCACTGTGGCACGGGATGTGACGGTCGGGCAGGACTTTTCCCGAGCCTGCTCCATCCGCTCACGGAGCCTTCGGCCGTCCCGATCGGGGCGGGACCGGCGCGACCGTGGCCAGTGCCCCGCATCGCAGGTGGTGCGCGCCCAGCGCGGTGAGGGGAGGTCGGCCCGGATGTCGCCGCCGGCCGACCCGCTGCGCCACTCCTCCGGGTCGACCCTGACAGAACGTCGGGGAACGGCGGTTCCCCACCCCTGATGCCCGGGGCGGACGGGGCCGGAAGACTCGTCGGCAGGGCCGGGAGCCACCGGTCCGGACGACGACCATCCTGGAGCCGGACCCGCATGAACGCGCACACTCACCGCACCCGTTGGGCCGTCCTGGCCGCCGCCGGAGCTCTCGCGGCCGCGCTGACGGTCGGGGCGGGCAGCCCGGCCCTCGCCACGACGCCCTCCGTCGGCACCTCGGCGGCGGCGAGCCCGGCCGCACTGCCGCCGCTGGACCCGGCGGCGCTCCGGGCCGCCCTCGCCCAGCGGCCCGCCGCCGACGTCTCCGCCGCGTTCCTGCGGGTCACCGGTTCCGCCGGGAGCTTCGAGGGCGGCTCGGCGGAGAGCGGGATGCGGGTCGACCCGCACGGCCGGTTCCGGATCGGGTCGATCTCCAAGGTCTTCACCACCACCGTCGTCCTCCAGCTCGCCGGCGAGGGCCGGATCGACCTCGACGGCGCCGTGCGGCAGTACCTCCCGGACTTCCCCTACGCGTCGGTCACAGTGGGGCAGTTGCTCAACCACACCAGCGGACTGCCCGGCGGCTCCGACGTGCCCTGGGGTGACGGCACCACCGGCTGGTTCGCCGAGCACCGGTTCGACTCGTTCACCCCCGAGGAGGTGCTCGCCACGATGGCCGGGCAGCCGCTGGGCTTCACGCCCGGAAGCGCCCAGCAGTACAACGGCATGAACACCTTCGTCGCCGGGCTGATCGTGGAGAAGGTCACCGGCCACCGCTACGCCGACGAGCTGCGCGACCGGATCGTCCGCCCGCTCGGCCTGCGCGACACCTCCCTCCCGGACGCCGACGACCCGCGGCTGCGGCACCCCGCGACCCGCCCGTACCTGACCGTCCCCGACGCGGACGGCGGCTCGCACCGGGTGGACGTGACCGAGCAGAGCCCGTGGCCCTGGGCCGAGGGCGGCATGATCTCCAGCGCCCCCGACCTGGACCGCTTCATGACGGCGCTGTTCCGGGGCCGCCTCCTGCCGCCGGCCCAGCAGGAACTGCTGTTCACGGTCCCGGCGGTGTCCATGGCCGGACACGGCGGCCACTGCCCGGACGGCACGGCCTGCATGAGCACGGGCCTCGAACGCCTCACGGCCGGCGGCGTCGTGGTCTGGGGCAAGACCGGGTCCCGGCCGGGCTCCACCAGTGGCGTCTTCGCCACCCGGGACCTCGCCCGCGAGGTCGTGTACTCGGTCGACCCGACCGCGCTGAGCGGCGCCGAGACCCCGTACCTCCTCGGGCTGCTGACCACCGCGTACGGTCTGGGGTCCAAGGGCTGACGTCCGTTCTCCACCGCCGGGCCGACGTCGGATTGGCTCGCGCGGGGGAGGCGGACGGGCCGTGCGGTGGACGTGCGGCGGGAGTGGTGTCCGGGACGGTGGAGCCATGCTGATGGACATTCCGGTGGGCGACACCGAACGCCCCGTTCCCCGTTGGGCCCTGCGACTGGCCAAGGCCCTCCCGTTGATCGTGCTGCCGCACTGCCTGTGGCGGCTGCCGTTCGCCTTCGACTTCCGGATGGGCACCGTCGACCCGGCCGCCCCGCCCTACGTCTGGTGGGCCGCCCCGTACGTGATCGGTCTGAGCGTGGTCACCGAGGCGCTGACGCTGCTGACCCTGGGGCTGGTCAGCGGCTGGGGCGAGGTGTTCCCGCGCTGGGTGCCCGTGCTGCGGGGCCGGCGGGTGCCGCCGCTCGCGGCGCTCGTCCCGGCCGTGCTCGGGGGCCTGATCCTGGTGGCCCTCTTCGACGGCATGCCGCTCGCCTGGCTGGGCGTGTTCGCGGAGGTCGGCTACAGCAACGGCTGGTGGATGCTCCTGGGCCGGATCTGCACCTCGACGGCGATGTTCTGGGGCCCGATCACCCTCGCCCTCGCCTGGGCCTACCACCGCCGCCGCCGGCCGGGCATCGCGTGAGTCCGCCCGCCCCCCGCCACGCCTCGCGGCGGGGGGCGGGCGCGCGGGCCACTACGACACCTGAGCGGCCGCCCCGGCCCGTCCGGGCCTCACCACTGCGCCACCCGGTAGTCCTTGAGGAACACCCCCGACACCGGGTCCCCGGCCTCGCCGCGGACGATCGGGTCGTAGACCCGGGCCGCGCCGTCCACGATGTCGAGCGGGGTGCGGAACCCCTGGGCGGCGAGGTGGGCCTTCTTCGGGGCCGGGTTCTCGTCGGTGATCCACCCGGTGTCGACGGCGCACATGTGCACGCCCCGGGGGGCGAGTTCGGCCGCGCTGGTACGGGTGAGCATGTTGAGCGCGGCCTTCGCCATGTTGGTGTGCGGGTGCCGGGCGGTCTTGTTGCGGACGGCGAACCGGCCCTCCACCGCCGTGACGTTGACGATGTAGCGGGCGGGGTGCGGGGAGGCCAGCAGCAGGGGCAGCAGCCGGTCGCAGAGCAGGGCCGGGGCCAGCACGTTGACCAGCTGGGTCTCCAGGACCTCCGCCGGGTCGAGCGAACCGAGCACGGCGGACCAGGAGTTGGCGGGGGCGAGGTCGGGCAGCAGCCCGGACTCGTCGGTGAGGTCCAGCAACGACCCGGCGCCGGAGGAGAGCCGGGCGAGGCCGGTGACCGGCCGGAACCCGGGGGCGTGCTCGATCGCCCGGCGGTCGGCGGCGGGCAGGGCGTCCTGCTCGCCCGCGGCCAGCGGCGCGTACGACTCGGGCGGGCGGCGCAGGGTCTGGGCGGCGTTGTTGACCAGGATGTCGAGCGGGCGCCCGTCGGCGCGCAGCCGGTCGGTCAGGCCGATGACCTGGCGCGGGTCGCGCAGGTCGATGCCGACCACGCTGAGCCGCTCCCACCACTGCCCGCTGCCTTCGGCGGCGCGGAAGCGGCGGACGGTGTCCTGCGGGAACCGGCTGGTGACGATCAGCTCGGCGCCGTCGCGCAGCATCATCAGGGCGAGCTGGAAGCCGATCTTCACCCGCCCGCCGGTGAGCAGCGCCCGGCGCCCGCGCAGGTCGGTCCCCAGGGCGCGGCGGGCGGTGTTGTCGGCCGCGCAGCCCGGGCAGAGCATGTGGTAGAAGCCGTCGACCGAGCGGTAGGCCTGCTTGCAGACGTAGCACTTGCGCGGGACCAGCAGCTCGCCGACCGGTCCGTCCGCGGCGGCCAGCGGTGCGTCCTCGCGGCGGGTCCGGCTGCCGGTCGCGGTGGTGGCGAGCAGGTCGGCGTCGGCCTGCCGAACGGCCTGCCGGGCCTCCTGGCGGCGGCGCTTGCGGCTCTCCATGACGAAGGAGCCGAGCTGCCGCTCGGCGTGCAGCCGGGTGCGGTCGTGGGCGGGGAGGGCGCGCAGGCGGCCGAGGGTGCGGCTGAACGCGGTGAGTTCCTCGGCGGTGAGGCCCGCCGCGCCGGCGGCGTCGCTCGCCGGAAGGATGGTGATCAGCTGGTGATGGTCGTCCCGGACCGTCATGTCCGCCCCCTCGTGCCGTACAGGTGGGAGGGACTGTAGTGGACGGTCCGGGACGATGAGATGCCAATTTCCGCTGGTGGCTGGTGGCTGGTGGCTGGTGGCAGGTGGGCGATGTGCGGCGGACGCCGGGGCCGCCGCCGGGGGCGTGGGCTCAGCCCGCGTACTGGCCGAGAATCTTCGCGAACTCGTACGGCTGCTGCGGGATGTTGGTGCACTTGGACAGCGAGCCGCCGGTGCAGGCGTTGGCGTCCCGGGTGGCGTCCCAGAAGGACACCATCCCGAGGTGGTTCTGCCGGGCGAAGGCCACCAACTGCTGCGCGTCGGCCTGGTTGTAGACCTGGTGGTCGTCGTTCTCGCCGATCATCGGCGTGACGCCGACCATGGCCCACAGCTGGGCGTCGGTCTTCGCCGGGTAGAGGGCCTTGAGCTGGCCGAACAGCGACTGCGCGGCCTGGACGGCGGCGTTGCCGTAGTCGGTCCCGCTCCGGTAGTAGTCCATCGCCATGATGTTGACCACGTCGACGGCCACCCCGGCGTCCCGGGCGGACTTGACGATGGCGACGCCCTCGGCGGTCAGGCCCTCCGGCAGGACGGGCAGGGTGAAGGAGACCTTGAGGCCCGGGTGCGCCTGCTGGAGCTTGGCGAGCGCGGCGGAGCGGCGGTCGTTGGCGGCGGTGTCGGCGATGGCCGCGCCCTCGATGTCGAAGTCGACGTAGCGTAGGTTGTAGGCGTTCACCACGGCGTCGTACTCGGCGAACAGGGAGTCCACCGTGGTGCAGGCGGCGGCGAGTTCGGTGCCGGCGGCGCCGCCGAAGGAGACCTTGACGTCGCCGCCGGCCGCGCGCAGCGCGTCCACCTGGTCCTTGGCCCAGGCGGTGCGCGGGTCGTAGGCGTTGAACCAGCTGGCCTTGCAGCCGACGCCGGTGACGAAGCCCATGGTGTAGCCCTTGAGGCCGCCGGCCTTGGCCAGGTCGGGCATCGAGGGGGTGGGCCAGGCGCCCATGTCGATGTACGGGGCGACCGGGAGCGCGACGTTCGGCGCCGGGGTGGTCGGTCCGCCGGTGGGCGTGCCGGTCGGGGTGCCGGTCGGGCTCGGCGGGGTCGAACTCGGCGGCGGGGTCGTCGGGTTGCCGCCGCCGGGACCGGTCAGCGCGATGTCGTCGGCGAGGTAGCCGCCCTGGCCGTACCAGCCGTGCAGGTACACGGTGACGCTGGTGGTGGCGGGCCCGGTGGTGAAACTCGTGGACAGCTGCTGCCAGCCGGGGCCGCCGGCGGTCCAGGTGGCCGGGTCGGTGAAGCCGCTGCCGGTCGCGCCGAGGTAGACGTACTGCCCCTGCACCCAGGCGCTGAGGGTGTACGTGGTGTTGGGCTGGACGGCGACGCTCTGGCCGCACTGCGCGGTGTCGCTCGTGCCCACCGCCCCCTTGAGTGCGTACGTCCCGCTGTGCGCACCGGAGTTGACCACGCTCCCGGTGCCGGCGGAACAGCTCCAGGGGCTGACCGCGCCGCTCTCCAGGCCGCCGTTGGCGAGCAGGTTGCCGTCGGCGGCGCCGGCGTTCCCGGCGAGGACGGCCAGGCCGCCGGCGGCGAGCGCGGTGGCGGCGGCGAGGCTCAGCAGGGTGGTCCGGCCGGTGGGGCGGCCGGTGGGGCGGCGGTGCGTGGGGGCGTGCAGGGGCGCGCTGGGCATGGGGGTGCCTCTCGGGACGTGGTGGGGCCGCCCGCGCCGCGAGGGGGGAGACACGGGGCGGGCGGCGGCCTGGGGGTGTTCCGGGCGTGGGGAGCGCGGTGCGGGGGAGCGCGGTGCGGGGCGAGCGCGGTGCTGAGCATCAAACTGGACTAGACCAGCTGTGCACGTCAAGCACTTCCCGGCCCCGGACGCCCCACCGGGGGCAGGTTTTAGGAACGGTTAAGACGGCGACGGGGCCGGTTCCGAAAGGGACTTGACCTGGAGTGCACTCCAAGGTGGAGGCTGAACGCGTCGAATGCACCACCACGCGAACCACTGCTGCGGCCACCGTCACGGAAGCCGCGGAACCCACGATGGGAGCACCCTCATGCGCAACGCCCCGTTCGGTACCGGCGGCCCCGAGATCGGCGTCATCGGCCTCGGCTGCATGGGCATGACCTGGGCCTACGACATGGGGAGCCGGGACGACGAGAAGTCCGTCCGGGTGATCCGGCAGGCACTGGACCTCGGCGTCGGCCTGATCGACACCGCCGACATGTACGGCCCGTACACCAACGAGGAGGTGGTCGGCGCCGCGCTGGCCGGGCCGTACCGGGAACGCGCCTTCCTGGCCACCAAGGTGGGCATCGTGCCGGGCGGTGCGGGCCAGCAGGAGCGCAACGGCCGGCCCGAGCACGTGCGCCGCTCGATCGACGAGAGCCTGCGCCGGCTGGGCACCGACCACGTCGACCTCTACCAGCTGCACCGGGTCGACCCGGACGTCCCGATCGAGGAGACCTGGGGCGCGTTCGCCGAGGCCGTCGCGGCCGGCAAGGCCCGGAGCATCGGGCTCTCCGAGCCGACGGTGGAGGAGATCGAGCGGGCGCAGTCCGTGCACCCGGTGGCCTCGGTGCAGTCCGAACTGTCGCTGTGGACCCGGGACGTGCTGGCCGAGGTGCTGCCGTACACCGAGGAGCAGGGGATCGCCTTCCTGCCGTTCTCGCCGCTCGGCCGGGGGTTCCTGACCGGCGGCATCACCTCCTTCGACGAGCTGTCCGCCGACGACTTCCGCCGCCGGCTGCCGCGCTTCCAGCAGGAGGCGCTGAAGGCCAACCTGGCGCTGGTCGAGAGGGTCCGGGCGGTCGCCGGACGGACCGGCGCCAGCCCCGCGCAGGTGGCGCTGGCCTGGGTGCTGGCGCAGGGCCGGTACGTCTTCCCGATCCCGGGCACCCGGACGCCGCGCTACCTGGTGGACAACGTGGGCGCGGCCGGGATCGAGCTCTCGGCGGCGGACCTGGCCGAGCTGGACGCGCTCCCGGCCGCGACCGGCGAGCGTTACTGACGACGCGCCGCGAGGGCGGGCGGTGCCGCGCCGGTAGCCGGTGCCGCGCCGGGATTCAGCGCTCCATCACCCACACCAGCTGCCGCCCGGTCTCGCCCGGAGCCCGGACGGCGGTCTCGGCGACCCGGTCCAGCCGGTACCCGAGCTTGCGCGGGACGGCCGCGCTGGCGCCGTTCGCCCGGTCGCAACGGATCTCCACCCGGGTGATCCCGGGCAGCGCCAGCGCGGCCTCGGTCAGTGCCCCGGCCGCGGCGGTGGCGATGCCGCGGCCGACGTGCCCGGTGGCGACCCAGTAGCCGATCTCCAGCGCGCCCGGCCCGATCCGCCCGTGCAGGCCGAAGGCGCCGATCACGCCGCCGGGTTCGGCGTCCAGGCCGGCCAGGTACATGAAGTCGGTGCCGGCCTCCCAGGCGGCCGCGCCGGCCCTGGTCAGCTCGGCGGTCCGGGCGCGGGAGGGGGCCTCGGCCGCCCACTCCATCCAGGGCCGCAGGTGGTCCAGGTTGGCGCGGACGGCCCGGTTCAGCGCGGCCGCGTGGGTGCTGCGGCGGCGCCGCAGCCAGAGGCCGCCGGGCAGCCGCAGCCGTTCCGGCGGCCGCCCGGTGGTCACCGCCGCCACCGGCGGGGCGAGGCCGCAGGACCGTGACTGTGCTTGGCTCATGACGGCGATTATGTCCTTGGCCGGGACCTGTCACCATTCGGTGTCGCCCCGGTGGCGGGCGCGCCCGCCCGCGCCCCGGCGCGTCAGAGCCGGACCATCACCTCGTCGAGCTCCTTGCGCCGCAGGTCCGGCACGCGCGCCCCCTCGGCCGGGTAGCCGACCGGGATCACGTACGCCGCGCGCTCCTCCGCCGGGCGGTCGCACACCTCGTTGAGGAACTTCATCGGACTCGGGGTGTGGGTCAGCGTGGCCAGCCCGGCCTGGTGCAGCGTGGCCAGCAGCAGCCCGACGGCGATCCCCACCGACTCCTTGGTGTAGTACGGGCGCGGCGAGTCGGGGCCCTTGTGCACCTCGAACACCACGATCACGGCCGGCGCGTCCTCCAGGAACGGCTTGCGCCAGTCGGTGCCGATCGGGGCGAGGGCGGCCAGCCACTCCTCCGACGCCCGGTGGCCGTAGAACTCGCGCTCCTCGGTCTCGGCCGCCTCGCGCAGCCGCCGCTTGCGCTCCGGGTCGGTGATCACCACGAACCGCCACGGCTGGACGTGCGCGCCGCTGGGCGCGGTGCCGGCCGTCCGGATCGCCCACTCGACGACCCCGTCCGGGAGCGGGCGGGTGGAGTAGTCGCGGACGGTCCGGCGCCGGGCCATCACGTCGTGGAAGGACCTGCTGCGGGCCTCGGCCTCGTGGGCGGGCACCGTCATGGGGGCGAGCGGGACGGTCGGGTGGGACGTCCCCGCCACGGCGCTGTCTGTGCTGTCAACCATGGCGGACAGCACAGCACATGACGGCCCCTCCGGGAAGAGGTACAGACCGATAGGTGTAGACCGATAGGTACAGACCGGGAGGTGGAGACCAATCGCCGGGGCGGCGCCGGCTCAGAGCTCGTGCACCCGCCCGTCCCGGACCTCGATCCGGCGGTTCACCGACACCGTGTCCAGCATCCGCCGGTCGTGGGTGACCAGCAGCAGGGTGCCGGTGTACGAGCCGAGCGCGGACTCCAGCTGCTCGATCGCCGGCAGGTCCAGGTGGTTGGTGGGCTCGTCCAGCACCAGCAGGTTGACCCCGCGGGCCTGCAGCAGCGCCAGCGCGGCCCGGGTGCGCTCGCCGGGGGAGAGGGTGGCGGCCTGACGCAGCACGTGCACCGCCTTGAGGCCGAACTTGGCCAGCAGGGTGCGCACGTCCTCCGGCGCGAGCTCCGGTACGGCGGCCGCGAAGGCCTCCAGCAGCGGCTCGCCGCCCAGGAACAGGCCGCGCGCCTGGTCCACCTCGCCGACCACCACGCCGGAGCCCAGCGAGGCACTCCCGCCGTCCAGCTCCAGTCGGCCGAGCAGGGCGGCCAGCAGCGTGGACTTGCCCGCGCCGTTGGCGCCGGTGATGGCGACCCGGTCGGCCCAGTCGATCTGCAGGTCCACCGGACCGAAGGCGAAGTCCCCGCGCCGCACGCTCGCGCCGCGCAGGGTGGCGACCACCGAGCCGGAGCGCGGCGCGGTGGCGATCTCCATCCGCAGCTCCCACTCCTTGCGGGGCTCGTCGACAACGTCCAGCCGCTCGATCATCCGCTGGGTCTGCCGGGCCTTGGCGGCCTGCTTCTCGGTGGACTCGGTGCGCATCGCGCGCCCGATCTTGTCGTTGTCGGAGGACTTGCGGCGGGCGTTGCGCACGCCGTTCTCCATCCAGCCGCGCTGCATCCGGGCCCGGGCCTCCAGCCCGGCCTTGGTGTCGGCGTACTCGTCGTACTCCTCGCGGGCGTGCCGACGGGCCACCGCCCGCTCCTCCAGGTACGCCTCGTAGCCGCCGCCGTACAGGTTGACCTGCTGCTGGTGCAGGTCCAGCTCCAGCACCTTGGTCACGGTGCGCGCCAGGAACTCGCGGTCGTGGCTGATCAGCACGGTGCCCGTGCGCAGGCCCTTGACGAAGGCCTCCAGGCGCTCCAGACCGTCCAGGTCGAGGTCGTTGGTGGGCTCGTCGAGCAGGAAGACGTCGTAGCGGGAGAGCAGCAGCGAGGCGAGGCCGGCCCGGGCGGCCTGGCCGCCGGACAGGGCGGTCATCGGCAGGTCCAGCGAGACCTTCAGCCCGAGCGAGTCGGCGACCTCCTCGGCGCGCTCCTCCAGGTCGGCGCCGCCGAGGTCCAGCCAGCGCTCCAGGCCGACGGCGTACGCGTCGTCGGCGCCCGCCCGGCCCTCGACCAGGCCCTCGGTGGCCTCGTCCAGCGCGGCCTGCGCGGCCGCCACACCGGTGCGGCGGGCCAGGAAGTCGCGCACCGACTCGCCCTCGCGCCGCTCCGGCTCCTGCGGCAGGTGGCCGACGTTGGCGCTCGCCGGGCTCAGCCGCAGCGAGCCGCCCTCCGGGGTGTCCAGGCCGGCCAGCAGCCGCAGCAGGGTCGACTTGCCGGCACCGTTCACGCCGACCAGACCGATCACGTCGCCGGGGGCGACGACCAGGTCCAGGCCGGAGAAGAGGGTGCGTTCGCCGTGGCCGGCGCTGAGGTCCTTGACTACGAGTGTCGCGCTCATGATGGGGCCGATTGTAGGAGGAGCGGCCCGCGCGACGGAAAAACGCGACGGAAAAAGCGGGGGCCGCGGCTGTCCTGCCGCGGCCCCCGGATCACCCGGCCTTGATCACCGGGCCTTGATCATCGGGCCCTGATCACCGGGCCTTGATCACTTGGCCTTCTTCGAGAAGTACTCGAACATGTGCTGGGCCACGTCCTCCAGGTACGGACCGGCCTCGTAGGTGTTCGCGCCGTTGCCGATGGAGGTGTCGCTGACCAGCGCCGGCTTGCCGTCCTTGGTCGCGTACCAGCCGCCGCCGCTGCTGCCGCCGGTCATGTTGCAGCCGATCAGCAGCATCGCCGGGCGGCTCGGGTCGCCGGTCTTCTTGGACGGCTTGCCGCCGTCGCAGTGCTCCAGCTCCACGCCGTCGAAGGGCTTGCCCTCGGGGAAGCCGTAGTTGCTGACGGCACCGACCTGGTCACGCGGGGCGTTGAACCAGAGCGGGACGGAACCACCGACGGTCTCCTCCAGCGACTTGCCGCCCGGGTTGGGGTTGGCGACCTTGATGATGCCGAAGTCGTACTGGCTCCACGGGCCGCCCTTCTCCGGGTCGGCCTCGCCGGCCCACTGCGGCGAGACCATGCCGGAGGTGGCGGTCCACTCGCCGTACGGCTCGGCGTCCTCCAGCTTGGCCTGCTTGTTGCCGTTGCTCAGCACGCCGTTGCTGTTGAAGGCCGGGGCGAAGGTGATGTCGGTGTAGTACTTGTTGCCCTTGCCGCCGTGCAGGCAGTGGCTGGCGGTCCACACCAGGTTGCTCTTGCCCGGGTTGGCCGGGTCGGAGACGACGGTGCCGGAGCACACGTAGTCTTCGTTGCCGTCCTTGAAGAAGATCTTGCCGTTGACGTGCATGTTCTTCGGGAACGGGTGCGCCACGGGCTTGGCCGGGACCACGGCGGGCAGCTGGTCCGCGCCGCCGCCCGGCTGGGCCGCGGTGGGCTGGGCGGCGGTGGGCGCGCTGGTGGCCGACGCGGCGCCGGTGGGCTGCGCGGGCGGCTGGGTCGCCTCCGGGGCGGGCTGGGGCAGCGGCTTCGGCTTGGCCTCCAGCAGCTTCTGCAGGGTCCAGTAGCCCTTGACCGCCGGGGTGATCACGTTCGCCTGGGCCCACTTGTCCCAGTCCTCCAGCTTCCAGGTCTTCAGCTCTTCGAGCGTCGGAAGCTTGATCGGAGCCGCGCCCGGGGTGCCGGCGGCGCCGGCCGCGACACTGGGAGCCGCGGTCACGGCCGGATCGGCGTTGTCGGGGCCGCACGCGGTGGCGACCACCATGGTCAGCGCGGCGACGGAGGCGCCCAGGACGGCACGGCCCGGCCGGGATATCGGTGACATGAGTTCAAATCCCCCTGTTGACTACCGCCATGCGACCCGATCCCCGGGTGCGGCCCGCTTCGGCCGCCGGCATGGCAGGTGAGGAGTCTGCCATGCGGTCGGGGAGCTCCTGACATCCGCCCCTGACCGGGACGGGGCCGTCACCGGATCGGCACGGGATCGGCACCGGGCCCCCGCCGGCCCCCCGTCGGGCCTCCGTCGGGGGTGCGTCCCCGCCGCGACCTTCGTCGGGGGTGCGTCCCGCCGCGACCTCGGGGCCGGTAAATCGGTTGCGGGTGGCGTACGGGCTGCCTAACGTGGTCCGGGTCATCAGCCAGACAAGGAGAAGGCCGTTGCTCTACTGAGGTCCCGGGACACCGCCCCCGCCGCGCAGGCCCTGCTGCCGTTGCGCGGTGCGCGAGTGTGCGACCTCAGTCACGGCCCGTGGCGCCCCTCTGCGTGACGCCACCCCTTCGTTCTCCTCCGGCCGTCCCCGGTTCCGCACCCGCGGTGTCTCCCCGTGTTGCTCATCACCCCTTCGGCAACCACCCCGGGAGGCCTTTATGGCACACCAACCCACCACCACCGCCGTCCTCTGCACCGAGCTCTCGTTCGAGTGGCCCGACGGCAAGCCCGTCCTGGACGGCTTCCAGCTCGCCGTCGGACCCGGCCGCACCGGCCTGATCGGTCTCAACGGCGCCGGCAAGTCCACCCTGATGCGGCTGATCGCCGGCGAGCTCACCCCCACCGGCGGCACCGTCCGGGTCGACGGCGAACTCGGCTACCTGCCGCAGGGACTGACGCTCGACACGACGCTGCGGGTGGACGAGGCGCTCGGCATCCGCGGCGCCCGCGAGGCCCTGCACGCCATCGAGTCCGGCGACACCGACCAGCGCCACTTCGACGCGATCGGCGACGACTGGGACGTCGAGGAGCGCGCCCGCGCCACCCTCGACCGGCTCGGCCTCCACCGCCTCGGCCTCGACCGCACCACCGGCGAACTCTCCGGCGGCGAGGTGGTGCTGCTGCGGCTGGCCGCCCTGCTGATGGCCCGCCCCGACGTCCTGCTGCTCGACGAGCCCACCAACAACCTCGACCGGGCCGCCCGCGAGCGGCTCTACGAGACGGTGGCGGGCTGGAACGGCGTGATGCTGATCGTCAGCCACGACCGCGAACTGCTCCGGCACGTCGATCGGATCGCCGACCTGAGGGACGGCGAAGTCACCTGGTACGGCGGCGACTTCGACGACTACGAACGCACCCTCGCGGCCCAGCAGGAGACGGCCGAGCGGCTGCTGCGCAACGCCGAGGCCGACGTCCAGCGCCAGAAACGGGACTTGGCCGAGGCCCGAGTCCGGCTGGACCGCAGCGCCGCGTACGGCAAGAAGCGCTCGGTCACCCGCAACGACCCGCACATCTTCGCCGGAATGCTCAAGCGCAAGGGCCAGGAGACGGCCGGCCGCCTCCAGGGCATGCACGCCGAGCGACTGGAGGAGGCCAGGGCACGGCTCGACGTGGCCGAGGAGGCGGTGCGGGACGACGCCGAGATCCGGATCGACCTGCCGCGCACCGCCGTCCCGGCCGGCCGTACCGTGCTCACCCTGGACAAGGTCCGGCTGCCCTACGGCACCACCGCCGACCTCGACCTGCGCGGGCCCGAGCGGATCGCCCTGGTCGGCCGCAACGGCGCCGGCAAGTCCACCCTGCTGCGCACCATCGCGGGCGAACTCGCCCCGCTGGCAGGGGAGGTCATCACCCCGGTGCCGCTGCGGTACCTCCCGCAGCGGCTCGACCTGCTGGACGACGAGCGCTCTGTCGTGGAGAACGTCAAGCTGTTCGCCCCCGGCGCCGGGGACAACGCGGTCCGCGCCCGGCTCGCCCGCTTCCTGTTCCGCGGGGCCCGGGCCGACCAGCCCGCCGCCACCCTCTCGGGCGGCGAGCGCTTCCGCGCGACACTGGCCGCCCTGCTGCTGGCCGAGCCGCCGCCGCAGCTGCTACTGCTCGACGAGCCGACCAACAACCTGGACCTTGCCAGCGTCCGCCAGCTCACCCAGGCGCTGGCCGCCTATCGGGGGGCGCTGATCGTGGCCAGCCACGACCTGCCGTTCCTGCGCGGCCTGGGGCTCACCCGGTGGCTGGAGCTGGACGGCGAACTGCGGGCGGTGAAGCCGATGTAGCGCCTGGCGTCGCTGCCGTGCCTGCCGTTGTTACTCCCGGGCGCCCTGGCCGGCCCGGTTTCCCTGGTCGGGCTGGTCGGCCTGGGCGTCCTGCCGGCCCTGGGTGGCCTGCCGGCCCCCGGCGTCCTCGACGAGTATCCGGCGGGCCGTGCTCAGGGCCGAGTCCCTGAGCGCGGCCAGCTCGTCCGGGGTGAACACCGGGGTGCGGACGTTCGGCGGGATGCCCGGTCCGTCGAAGGTGCCGCCGTTCCGGGTGAGGTACTTCTCGTTCGGCAGGCCGACCATCAGGTCCGGCGAGAGCTTCTTGATCATCACGTCGGAGAAGACCCCCTGGGTGTTCTCGCCGACCCGCAGCACCTTGGGGGAGCGGCCCATCATGGCCTGGGTGAAGGTCTCCGCCGCACTGGTGGAGATCGAGGAGGTGAGTACCGCCACCGGGCCGTTGAAGCGCGCGCCCGCCGAGGGGTGCACGGTGACCGGCTCGGGCCGGGTGAACCTCGCCGGGTCGGCCGGGTCGTTGCGCGCCACCTTCCGGTAGGCGACGTAGGGGCGGTCGGTGAGCCGGGCGGCGATGTGCAGCCCGAGCGCGTCCGAGCCGCCGCCGTTCAGCCGCACGTCGACGACCAGTCCGGCCAAGCGGTCCGGGCCGGCCAGCACGGCGTCCAGCGCGCGATCCAGCTCGTCGAGCTGGCTCTGGTGGCCGCCCGCGGCGTATGTGCCGAAGCTGCTCACCCGGAGGTAGCCGATGCCGTCGGGGAGCCGGCCCACGCCGAGCCGACCGTTGGCGAAGAGCTGCTCCGGACCGGTGAGCCGGGCGGCCGAGGCCTGCCGGGCGCGGGCGGTCAGCTCCTCGGTCTCCTCGGTCGACCCGGGCCGCTGCCCGCCGAAGACCATCTCGGGGTGCCCGTCGACCACCCGGGCCAGTGCGGTGTGGGCGTCGCCGAGCGGGCGGAGCATGTCCACGAAGACGGCCTGCAACTGGTCGACGGTCGTCGTCGGGGTGATCGTGCGCCGCTTCTCGTCCCGGACGGCGTGCCAGTCGATGCCCTTGGCGGCGAAGAAGGGGTAGTTCTCCTCGAAGTTCTCCCAGAACCGGTCGAAGACCGCGAGCGGGTCGTTCGGAGCCGGCGTGGCGCACAGCGGCGGCAGGGCGTCCAGACGGTTGAGCGTCTTGCTGCCGACCCCGCCCTCCTCGCGCTCCACCGCCCGGTTCCGGCCCCGGGGGGTGAGCGTCAGGGCGTTGTCGCCCATGCCGTAGCGGGTGGTGCCGTCCGGTCCGGGTGCCGCGGTCCGCGTCCCCGTGATCCACCCCGGCACGCAGCTGTGCGCCGTCACGTCGTAGGTGGTGAGCCGGTCCCCGGAGACCGCGACCAGCAGACCGTAGCCCTCCGTCCGCCAGACCCCGTCCAGCGGGTTCGCCCGCCCTTCCTGGGCCGCGGCCGCCCCCGGCGCCGCCAACCCCACCGCCGCCGCGAGCGCCACCGCCGCGGCCGCCGCCCTGCCCGTGCTCCTGCGTGTCATCTCCGGCCTCCGCCGAACCCCGGTCTCCCCCGCGGAACCCCTCCGCCACCGCTCCCGGCCGACGCTACGGCGGGCTCCACCGTCCGGGCGTCATCCGGCGAGCCGCACCCGCTTCCTCCTGCGGGCCGATCCGCTTCCTCCTCAGGGCCCATCCGGGGCCGGGAGGAAATGGTCCCCGGTGGTCTCGACAGCGGACTGGTGCGCCGTCGGGCAGGAGTTCGCCGTGGCTGAAGGTCTCCGCGGCAGACGGGTGTCAGGCCTGCGGCGCGGGCCGCAGCCGGCCCGCGATCCGGGTCCCGAGCCGGTCCAGTCCGACGACGAGGGCGGCGAGCACCACGAACTCGACGGTCAGCAGGGCGATCTGGCCCCAGACGTAGCCGTAGCCCTTGGTGGTCGGGTCGAAGAAGAAGTAGGGGTAGGGCATCGGGTAGTCGTCGAACAGCGCGTTGCGGGCGAGCACGATCGCCGCGTAGCCGAGCGGGAAGCCCAGCCAGAGCGGTATGTCCTTCCAGGCCGCGGCGTTGCGGGGCTTGAGCACCAGCCAGTCGACGATCACCAGGACCGGCGTCACGTAGTGCAGGAAGAACGACGACCAGTGCGCCAGCCTGTCCGGCCCGCTCACCAGCCCGGGCAGCGGGTTGGCGCCGTGTTCGAGCAGGGTGTGCGAGACCAGCCCGGTGATCAGGATGTACAGCGTGGCGGCGCCGCGCAGCCGGGGCGCGGGTGCGTCCACGGTGCCGCGCTTGAGCATCCAGTACACCGCGCCGATGAAGTAGCCGAACACGATCACGTTGCTCTGCACGGTGAAGTAGACCAGTGGCGCGGTTCCGAGGATCAGGCCGAGGCCCGCCGAGAGCACGATGCCCATGCGCCACCACAGCGCGGGCCGGGTCCGGACAGTCATGCGGCCACCAGTTCGTTCCAGGCGATACGGGAGGTATCGGAGGTTTTCGGGGGAAAGTCGCACTCTACTCGCTGGTGACGATCGGGTGGAATCCACGTTCGATTTGCGCGGCGCCGAGAAAGCCGTTTGAGCGGGTGTCAGCCCGGCAGCACGAAACCCGACTCGTACGCGGCGATGACCGCCTGGGTGCGGTCCCGGGCGCCCAGTTTGGCCAGCACGCTGCCGACGTGCGTCTTCACCGTCTCCGGGCTCACCATCAGTTGCCGCGCGATCTCGCCGTTGCTGAGCCCGGTGGCCATCAGTCGCAGCACCTGGCTCTCCCGCGCGGTCAGCCGCCGGATCGGCCCCCGGCCCGCCCGGTCCGCCCGCTCGGCCTCCCGGCGCCGGTCCGCGCCGTGGCGCAGCGCGAGTTCGCGGACTGCCGCCGGGAACAGCAGCGAGTCGCCGCGCGCGACCAGCCGCACCGCCTGCACCATCTCCTCCGCCCGGGCCCGCTTCAGGAGGAACCCGGCGGCGCCCGCGCGCAGCGCGTCGTACACGTGGTCGTCGTGCTCGAAGGTGGTGACGACCAGGATGCGCGGCGGCGCGGCCATCCCGTTGACGAGCTGTTCGGTGGCCCGGATGCCGTCGATACCGGGCATCCGGACGTCCATCAGCACCACGTCGGGGCGCAGTTCGCGCACCAGCGGGACGACCTCGGCGCCGTCGGCGGCCTCGCCGACCACGGTGAGGCCCGGTTCGCTGTCGATCACCACCCGCAGGCCCAGGCGGACCAGCCGTTCGTCGTCCGCGATCACCACCCGGATGTCGTTCGCGTCCCGGCCCACGCCTGCGTCCGCGCCTTCGTGCTCGTTCACGCCTTTGTGCGCGCCTTCGTGCTCGTTCACGCCTGCGTCCGCGCCTTTGTGCTCGTTCACGTCGTCCCTCCCACCGGCAGCCAGACGGCCAGCCGCCACGTCGTTCCGTCCTCACCGGGCCCCGCCGTGCTGCCGCCGCGCAGGGCCGAGGCCCGTTCCGCGATCCCGCGCAGTCCGCGTCCGCCGCCGGGGCGGCTCGGCCGGGCGGGGCCGAGCGGGTTGGTCAGCTCGATCTCCAGCCGGTCGCCGGCCAGCCCGACCCGGAGCCCGGCCGGCGCGGGTCCGGCGTGCCGCAGCACATTGGTCAGGCCCTCCTGCACGATCCGGTACGCCTCGCGGGACACCGCCCCGGGCAGGCCGCCCAGTCCGGGCGCCAGCTCGGCGTCCACCGCGACCCCGGCCCGGCCGAGCTGGCGCAGCAGGTCGTCGAGCCCGGCGAGGGTGGGCCCGGACGGCTCGGCGGCCTCCGGGTCCTCCTCGCGCAACAGGCCGAGGACGGCGTCGAGTTCGGCGACGGCGCCCCGGGCGGTCTCCTCGATCGCCGCGAGCGCCTCGGCGGCGAAGTCCGGGTTGCTGCGCAGCACCCGGGCGGCGGCCGAGGCCTGGATGCCGACGGCGCTGAGCGCGTGCCCGACCGAGTCGTGCAACTCGCGGGCCAGCCGGTTGCGCTGGGCGAGCACGGTGGCCCGGCGCTCGGCGGCGGCCACCCGCTCCTCGGGGGTCGGGCCGAGCAGGACGGGCGCCCAGCGGGCGAGCAGCGCGCCGCAGACGGCGTTGGTGCCGACGATCAGCAGCAGCAGGCCGAGGCCGAGGGCCGGGCCGGTGACCAGCCAGCCGGGGAAGTGCCGCTCCCACATCCGGACGAACTCCTCGGTCCCCGCGAAGCCGAGGACCAGGACCACCGCAAAGGGGGTGCCGGCCAGCGTCATCCCGGCGACCACCCCGCCGAACAGGACGTGCAGCACGTACCAGAGCGCGGTGCGCCGGCGGGCGGTCCAGGAGCGGGCCGGTCCGGTGGCGAGTTCCTCCGGCCGGGCCACCGCGCACAGCGCCCGCGCGGCCGCGCCCTCCAGGCCCCGCACCGTCGGCACCAGCGCGGTGACCGCGGCCATCGGCAGCGAGGTGAGCAACGACAGGACGTACATCAGCAGTTGGCGGGCGGGCGACTGGTCCGGTTCGAGCGCCCCGTACAGCACCACCGACAGCATCCAGTACGGCATCAGCAGCGCGCCGCCCAGCACCAGGTGCACCCAGCGCAGGCGGGCCCGACGCCCCAGCGCGGCCCCCGCCGCACGCCGCAACCGGCGGCCAACCCCCGTGATCACCCGCGCGACTCTACGGCAGCGGCGCGCCGGCGGGCGCCCCATTCGGTCAACGCCGTCGCCCCGACCGCCAGGACCAGGACCGAGGCCACCACCTGGGCGCTCTGCACCAGAGGTGTCAGCCCTGGCACGGCCGTCCGCAGCTCGGTCACCCGGGTCGTCGTCACCCCGAAGGCCACCAACTGCCAGCCGCCCCAGCCGAACAGCGAGCCGGCTGCCGTCCACACCACCAGCAGCGGTCCGAGCACCCGGCGCCCCGGCCGGATCCGGAAGACCAGGACCAGCAGCGCCGCCGCCGCGGCCACCGCCATCACCGCGGCGACCCCGTCCATCACCGCCACGCCCCGGCTCCTGGCCTCGGCCATGTCCCGCGGAAGTCCGGCGGTGCCCCCGAGCGCCCAGTAGGCGCGGCCCGCCGCGACGCCCGCGGCGAGCAGCGCGGCGACGCAGGCGAGGACGCGCTGCACGGTCAGGGTGGGGGAGTCGGGCAGGTCGCCGATCCGCTCCCGCAGCAGCCCGGCCCAGCGCCGCCGGGCGTACAGGGCGAAGGCGGTGAGCAGGGCGAGGCCCTGGACGGCGAAGGCGCCGTACACGACGAGGAAGACCCAGTCGCCGATGCCCTTGTCGTCCGGGTCGCCGCGCTCCGGCCCGAGCACCAGGATGCTCAGCAGGTACAGCGGCAGCGCGACCAGGATGGTGCCGAGCAGCCCGGTCGCCACCCACATCGGGAACGCCACCAGTCCGGCCGGCGCCCGCCGTCCCCACGGCCGGGCGAACGCCAGTGCCAGCGCCACGGCGATCGCGTCCATGCCGAAGGTCAGCAGGTTCACCAGCCACAGCCGGTCCATCTCACCGGGGGCGTCCGACCCCACCGGGTGCCCGGTCAGCCACAGCAGCTTCAGCGTCAGGTACGGCCCGGTCGCCGCCACCGCCGTCCACGCCGCCCCGGTCCGCACCGCGTGCTCGTTGATCCTCATGCCCCCACCGTCCCGCCGGGCCCCGCCCCGGGGCCTCCGCCCACGGTGCGATCCCGCTCCCCCCGGCGGGGGATCCCCGACTCAGGCCGGTACGAGGGCCGGGGCCATTCGGTGGATCACCCGGTCCTCCTCGTCGGTGCGGCCGTCCGGGTCCGCGACCAGCCCGAGCCGCTCGGCGAGCCGGCGCGAGGGCAGGTTGTCCGCGTGGATCAGGGCGATCACCGGGATGCCCCGGTGGCGCGGCAGCCCCTCGGCCATCGCCGCCCGGGCCGCCTCCGCCGCGTACCCCTTGCCCCAGGCGGACGGCCGGAACCGGTAGTAGAGGTTGAACACCCGCTCCCCGTCCAGGGTGTGCAGGTAGAGCCCGGCGAACCCGATCACCGCCCCCGGGTCCTCCCGGGTGGCGACGGCGCAGTACCCCACCCCGTCCCGCACCCAGTCGGCGACGAACCCGTCCAGCATCTCCCGCGCCTGGGCGATGTCCCGCTGCGGCCCGTTCGGGTTGTACCGGTTGGTCTCCGGATCCCCGTGGATCGCGAACATCGCCTCCACGTCCCCCTCCTGGGGCCGCGTCAGCACCAGCCGCTCGGAGACGGCGACGATCGTGCGGGAGCTTCGGTCGGCGTGGTCGGTGGTGGTGGTCATGGAGCTTCCCCGTGTCTAGCGTAATAGGCCTAAGACAAGATAGACCATTACCACACCACCCGCCCACCCATTTCCGCCCGCCCACCCCCTACAGGATCGGCTCGCAGCCGACCGCCTCGCCCCCGACGGTGAGGAACTGCTTCCAGGCCTCGTCGGAGGTGGAGAACAGGTGTCCGAGTTGCTTGACCGTACCGATCCGGAAGTAGGTGGGGCGACCGTGGCAGGTCACCACGATCTCGTCCCGGGGAAGGGAACCCACCCAGCGGGCTCGGCCGAACGCCGGCGAGGTGTCCCGGTCGGTGGCGTCCGGCCGGAGCCGGGGCTCGGTGGCGATGACGAGGGCGGAGGTGCTCTCGTGATCGCCGTCCGGCGTGATCTCGCACGTCCACAGCGGATCGGACCCGACGGTCACGGCCTCCTTGTAGCGCTTGTCGGCGGCGCGCAGGACGGTGATCCCCGGCAGGCCGCAGACGGCGTCGCCGTCGAGTTCCCGCTCGGTGCTCGCCGGGGTCAGCTCGCGCAGGGCGGGCAGCGGCGTCCTGCCGCAGCCGCGCTGGTCCGCCGTGCGATTGGCCGTCGACACGGCGAGCCGGGCGAGCTTCAGGGGGTCGAACTGGCCGCCGCCATAGGCGCTGACCTGGACCCACAGCCCGTTGGGACAGTCCGCGGGGAGCAACGCCCAGGCCTCCGAGTCGCGGACGGCACCGACCGCGCCGCCGTTCGCCGAGGCGGCGAACGTCCGGGCGCCGGAAGCGATCGGGAGGTGGAAGATGTCCTTGCTCTGGCCGAAGGACACCATGACGTGCCGATCGTCGCCGAACATCCCGCCGGCCACCATCACGGTGCATGTCGCCGTGGCGCTGCTGTACGGCTCGGCGCTGACCTTGCCCGCCCCGAGCGCGTCGTTCAGCGCCTGCGAACCCACCGTGCCGTCGCACACGCTCTGTGGGCCGTAGTCGTTGGTCATGTCGTCCCGCAACAGAGCCCACCCGCCGATCCCCAGGCCGGCCGCCGTCGCCGTCACCGCCAAGGTCACGACCCCGGCCCGCACGCGCAGGGCGCGGGTGGTGAACCCCCGCCGGTCGAGCGCCGCTTCGACGCGTCCTGCGAGGCCGGTGGCGGATCCATCCGGTTTGTCGGCGTCCTTGATCTTCACGGTGTGCTGTTCCCTGATCGCTGATCGGTCGGTCGGATGCAGGCGTGCTCCTGCAGGTGGCCGGTAGGGACCGGCCGCCCGCGGGAGGGGGCTGCTACAGGATCGGCTCGCAGCCGATCGCCTTGCCCCCGGCGGTGAGGAACTGGCGTACGAGGTCCTTCTGGTCGGGGAAGAGGAACGGCTTTTCGAGGCCCGAGGTGATCCCGCCGGTGACGGTGAAGAAGACGTCCTTGCCCTGGCACGTGGTGACGAGCGTGCCGTCTGCCACCCACTGGGCCCGACCCACACCGGGAGCCGTGCTCTCTTTCCAGGCAAGGGCGGTGGTCCGCGGCTCGGTCGTGATCGCGAATTCCTGCACCCGGCTGTCGTACCGCGGGTCCCCGCCGATCCGGCACGACCAGATCGGGGCGGTGGCGGTGGTGACCTGCTGCGGCATGCGCCACTGGGCCTCGGGGTTCCTGGCGGGTGCGAATCCGGGCAGTCCGCAGAGGTTGGCCCAGTCCGGGTCCGTCTCGGCGCCCTTCGCCGACAGTTCCTTCGGCGCCGGGAGTGCCCCGCTGCCGCACCCGCGTGCCTTGGCGAGGCCGTTGGCGAAGGCCACGGCCAGCCGGGCCCTGGTCTCGTCGTGGCCCTGCCCGTCGGCGCGCACCTCGGCGCGCACGCCCTTGCCGCATCCCTCGGGGAGCACCGCCCACGCGGCGTCGGGCGTCACCGAGCCGACCGAGCCGCCGGAGAACAGCCGGGCGTCCGAGGCGGTCAGCTTGCCCGGACCGTCCTTGGCGTTGCGGGCGACGGTGAACCGCACGGTCTTCTCGGACGTCTCGAACAAGCCGGAACCGACCGTCGCGGTGCACCCGTTCCCGGTGGAGTCGTCCGTGGCCGAGAATCCGCTCCGATGCTCCCTGATCCGCCCGGAGCCCAGGAGGTCGTGCAACTGGTCCGCCGTGGCGGCCCCGTCGCACACGCTGTCCGGCCCGCCGACATTGGTCAGCCGGTACACCGCGAACCCCGCCGCCCCGACCGGGACGAGCGAGAGCGCCAGCACCACGGCAGCCGCCCGCATCCGCAGCCCCCGCGTGGTGAACCCCCGCCGGTCGAGCGCCGCTCCGACGCGACTGTGAGGGGTTCCGGAATCGCCGGAAGGACCATCGTTCCTCATAGCTTCCACCTGTTCACGACCGCCCGAACACGGTGCGGTAGGTACCGTCGATGGCGACGTTGTAGGTGGTGCGCCCGTCCGTCTTCAGCTGCTGCGACACGCTTCCGGTCAGGTCGGCGGTGGTGGCATCCACCCCGAACTGGGCCACCCTGTCGTCGATCATCTTGTTCAACTGGTTCTGCCCTGCGGAGAAGTGGGAGCTCAGGTTGCCCTGGAGCTCGGAGTCGGCCAATGCCTTGGCGTCATTGGCGTACTGGGCAGTCCCGACATCGACCAGGCGCTGAGCGATGTCGCCGAGCGGCAACAGGTTCGCGGGTGTGCCGAGCAGGTGGTAGTTCATCTTCGCGTCCCAGTCCTCCTTCGCCTTCTTCGACTCCGTGTGCTCCGAAGCCGTATCGGCGAACACGGCGTCGAGCGCGCCGAGCGCGGAGCCCGCCTCCTGGGTGAAGGAGTGGAGTTTGTGATTCGCACCGCCCACCGCATCGGGCTTGAACGCCTCGGGGCCGTAGTCGCCGAGGCGGACGGCGATCTCCCGGGACTCGGCACCGTGGATGATCGCGAATGAAGCAGGGTCCTCAGAGGCGCCACGGATCACGCGCAACAACTGGTCGCGCTGGACGGTGAGCCCGTCCGGTTGGGCAGGACCGGACAACTCCTTGCCGAGGATCTCATGCATGCTCGGGGCGTAGTCGGCGATCATGTCGGCCATCGGCCGACGGAGCGCGGCCGGGAGGCTCGCCTTGTCCCCGGGGCCGCTGCCGGCGAAGCTCTTGAGTGTCTCGTCCATGATCTGCGACATGACCTTGTCGTGCGGGCGGACCGGCGGCTGGTTGCCGTGAGGGTCCCGACCGGTCGTGGCGGCCTCCAAGGCGTCGCCGAGTGCTGCGCGTGAGGTGTCGCGAACGAGGGCGTCCATCTGGTTCTGTTCGTAGCCCTGGCTCGGCCACTTCCGCTCGTGCAGCACGTAGTCCAGGTTCTTGGACTTTCCCGGGTCGAAGAAGTCCTTCGACGCCCCCGGATCGCGGCTCAGCGCACTCATCAGACCACCCATCGGGTCGGTCTGGCCAGTGAGTGCGCTCCAGTTCGGGCCCCAGAGCTCCTCGCCCTTGACTTTGCTGTTGCGCTCGTAGCCGACCAGATCGTTGCCGACCCTGAGGAGGAACGGCTTGTCGAACGCGCCCTTCGCCCCCATCAGCTTCGTCAGCGCCGGGTAGTTGTCGTTGTACCCCGCCGCAGATGCCCCAGGGCGGCGAGCAGCGGCCAGCAGGCTGTCCTCCCAGGCCTTGCCCATTCCGCCGTCACGGGTGGCGGTGGCCAGCACGACGGAGAGGTTGCCGTAGACGTCCTGGTAGCCCTTGGCGTTGTGGTTGCCGTGGGCGAGGCCGTCGTAGACCTTGCTGTATTCCAGCAGGGCCTCGGGGCCGGTCTTGCCGCCGGCGTTGAGGCCGTTGAGCAGGGTGGTGGAGAAGTCCTTGTTCTCCGCGTTGGCGGCCATGAGCGCCTGCAGCTGCTTGAGCTGGTCGTCGGAGAGGCTGCCGGCCTTGGACATCAGGTCCTTGGCGCGGTTGGCGTCGGCGACAGGGCCGGCGCCGTACGGGGCAGCGTTGAAGGCGGTGGTGCTGGTGCCGATGTCGCCCTGGATGGCCACAGTGGCCTTCTGGTCCGCAGCGGTGGCCTTCGCGACGGCTTTGCCGAGCCGGTCCGACAGTGCCTGGGCGTTCGCCCGTATCGTGCGTTCCGCGTCGGGGTCGTTCCTCTCTTCCTTCGGCACGGTCCAGTTGACCGCACCGTCCGCGGTGACGGTCAGGGTGCTGTCGCCCTGTGCGTCATGGAGCGCGGTGTCGAGGTCGCGGCGGGCGGCGGCGAAGTCCTCGGCGGCGGTCTTCATGATCGCGGCGAGGGCGGTGGCGACGGCCGAGGCCTGTTTGAAGTCGCTGTCGACGCCCTGCAGGGCCTTGGTCGCCTCGTCGGCGGCCGTGCCCTTCCAACCGGCTCGCTGTGCGGTGCTGGTGAGATCCTTGGCGACCCGGCCGTCCAGGGAGGTGAAGGCCTTGGCGACGCCGGACCACGCCTCGGCGGCGTCGTTGATCGCGGCGAAGTCGGCCTCATGCAGTTCCTTGAAGGACACCATCTGTCTGTTCCCCTCCCCTGTTACTGGCCCGCGCGGAGATCTGCGGCGGTCCTGGTTTCGTTGGTGCGGTAGTTCTGCTGGGTCTTGTCGAGGTTTCCGGCGGTGGTGCCGAGCTTGTCGTGCAGCGTCTTGCACTGCTGCATCCACCGCTCGGTGCTGCTGGTGAGGGCGCTGCCGAAGGAGAAACCGCGGATCTTGGTCGACGCGGTGCTCGCGTACTCGGTGAGGCTGTGCGCGCCGGGGCCGGCCTTGCCATTGGCGCTGTCGAGGTCGGTGGCTATCTGACGGGCCATTCCGGCCGAGGCGGCGAGCTCGTACGGGGTGTCGAGCTGGGTGCTCCCCGAGCCGCGGGAGGACGCGGACGGGCCTCCGGCGCTCGCCAGGACGAGCCCGGCGTGGGACGGCGTCGCGGCGGTGCTCGGTGTCAGGCCCGGAGCCGGTGCGACCGGCCCGGTGACGAACCCTTGGGTACCCATGCGTGGAATCCTCCCCGTTCGGCAAAGCGCCGCTCCCCTGCGGCATGACGACCGTACAGGGGGGCACTGTCAGTGCACTGACCCACCCTCCGTCATTCCGGGTGAGCGGGGAGTGTCCGGGTTCACCGGGGCCCGGTCGAGGGGGAATTGGCGGTTCGGCGCGAGGGCGGAGGTCTTGTTACCGGCGAGTCGCTTGCCTATCATCCCGAGTGTTACAGCTTTACTGTCAAACCCGTCGGGAAGGGTTCAGCTGCCAGTGGGTGACGCGAGCGGTGCGCCGGAGGCCGGGGGGCCGCTGGCGGGTGTGCGGGTGGTGGAGCTCGCCGGGATCGGGCCGGGGCCCTTCGCGGCGATGCTGCTGGGGGACCTCGGGGCGGACGTGGTGCGGGTGGACCGGCCGGAGCCCTCGCCGCTCGGCACCGATCCGGCGTACGACCTCAGCAACCGCAACAAGCGCTCGGTGCTGATCGACCTGAAGTCCCCCGAGGGCCCCGGGCGGGTGCTGGACCTGGTCGAGCGGGCGGACCTGCTGATCGAGGGCTACCGTCCCGGTGTCGCGGAGCGCCTCGGCGTCGGGCCGGAGGCATGCCTGGCGCGCAACCCGGCGCTGGTGTACGGGCGGATGACCGGCTGGGGGCAGCACGGTCCCCGGGCGGCGACCGCCGGGCACGACCTCGGGTACGCGGCGGTCGCCGGGGTGCTCGGGATGGTGGCCGCGCCGGGCGGGGCCGAGGAGGCCCCCGGCATCCCGGCCAACCTGCTGGGCGACTACGCGGGCGGCTCGCTCTACCTGGTCGTCGGCCTGCTCGCCGGTCTGCACCACGCCCGGGCCACCGGCACGGGCCAGGTGGTGGACGCCGCGATCGTGGACGGCGCGGCGCACCTCGCCAGCATGCTGTGGGGCCTGCTGGCGGCCGGTCACTGGCAGGACCGCCGGGGCGTCAACCTGCTGGACGGCGGTGCGCCGTTCTACGCGCTCTACCGGGCGGCCGACGGCGGGCACCTGGCCGTCGGCGCGCTGGAGCCGCGCTTCTACGCCGAGTTCGCCCGGCTGCTGGAGCTGGGCCCGGACGCGCCCGGCCAGTACGACCCGGCCCGCTGGCCCGAGCTGCGGGCCCTGATCGCCGCCCGCTTCGCCACCCGGACCAGGGCCGAGTGGGAGGCCGTCTTCGCGGGATCGGACGCCTGCGTGGAGCCGGTGCTGACGATGCGTCAGGCCGCCGTGGACGGCCACCTGTCGGCGCGCGGGACGTACGTCGAGGCGGACGGTGTCACCCAGCCCGCCCCGGCTCCGCGCTTCTCCGCGACCCCCGGCGCCCTGCGCCGCCCGCCGGCCCGGCCGGGCGCGGACACCGGCGAGGTGGCCCGCGACTGGGGCGTCCCCTCCCTCGACCCCGACATCCCGCCCCTGGGCCCCGACATCCCGCCCCTGGGCCCCGGCGCCCCGTTCCCCAACCCTTCGGCAGAGCAAGGAGAGTAGCGTTGCAGCGCGAGATCTTCACCGAGCAGCACGACGACTTCCGGGCCACCGTGCGGGCCTTCCTGGCCAAGGAGGTGCAGCCGCACTACGACCGCTGGGAGAAGGCCGGCATCGTCGACCGCTCCGCCTGGCTCGCCGCCGGCCGCCAGGGCCTGCTCGGCCTCGCCGTCCCCGAGGAGTACGGCGGCGGCGGAACCCCGGACTTCCGCTACGCCGCGGTGCTGGCCGAGGAGTTCGCCCGGGCCGGCGCCTCCGGCCTGGCGATCGGCCTGCACAACGACATCATCGGCCCGTACCTCACCTCGCTCGCCACCGAGGAGCAGAAGCGCCGCTGGCTGCCCGGCTTCTGCTCGGGCGAGCTGATCACCGCGATCGCGATGACCGAGCCCGGCACCGGCTCCGACCTCCAGGGCATCCGCACCCAGGCGGTCGACGAGGGGGACCACTACCTGCTCAACGGCGCCAAGACCTTCATCTCCAACGGCATCCTCGCCGACCTGGTGATCGTGGTCGCCCGCACCACCCCCGAGGGCGGCGCGCACGGGCTGAGCCTGCTGGCCGTCGAGCGCGGAACGCCCGGCTTCGAGCGCGGCCGCAACCTCGACAAGATCGGCCAGAAGGCCCAGGACACCGCCGAGTTGTTCTTCGAGGACGTCCGGGTGCCGAAGGAGAACCTGATCGGCGAACTCAACGGCGGCTTCGTCCACCTGATGCAGAACCTCGCCCAGGAGCGGCTCACCATCGCCGCCGCGGCGATCGCCGGCGCCGAGTACCTGGTCGAGATCACCACCGACTACGTCAAGCAGCGCGAGGCCTTCGGCCGTCCGCTCGCCAAGCTCCAGCACGTCCGCTTCGAGATCGCCGAACTGGCCACCGAGTGCGCCGTCACCCGGGCCTTCGTGGACCGCTGCATCACCGAGCACAACCGCTGGGCGCTCACCCCGGCGGACGCCTCGATGGCCAAGTGGTGGGCCACCGAGCTGCAGAAGCGCACCGCCGACCGCTGCCTCCAACTGCACGGCGGCTACGGCTACATGAGCGAGTTCCCGGTCGCCCGGGCGTTCACCGACGGCCGCATCCAGACCATCTACGGCGGCACCACCGAGATCATGAAGGAGATCGTCGGCCGTTCCCTCCTCGGCTGACCGTTCCACCCCCGAGCATTTGGGCGACCCCGCTCACCCCCTGCCCCGAAACCCGCTGAAAGGCGTTCCACCGTGACCACCGAAGCGTACGTCTACGACGCGATCCGCACCCCGCGCGGCCGGGGCAAGGCCTCCGGCTCGCTGCACGGCACCAAGCCGATCGACCTGGTCGTCGGACTGATCCACGAACTGCGCAACCGCTACCCCGGGCTGGACCCGGCCGCGATCGACGACATCGTGCTCGGCGTGGTCAGCCCGGTCGGCGACCAGGGCTCCGACATCGCCCGGATCGCCGCCATCGCGGCCGGCCTGCCCGACACCGTCGCCGGCGTCCAGGAGAACCGCTTCTGCGCCTCCGGCCTGGAAGCCGTCAACCTGGCCGCCGCCAAGGTCCGTTCCGGCTGGGAGGACCTCGTCCTGGCCGGCGGCGTGGAGTCGATGTCCCGGGTGAAGATGGCCTCCGACGGCGGTGCCTGGTTCGCCGACCCGATGACCGCCTACGAGACCAACTTCGCCCCCCAGGGCATCGGCGCCGACCTCATCGCCACCATCGAGGGCCTCTCCCGCACCGACGTGGACGCCTTCGCCGCCGAGTCCCAGGCCCGCGCCGCCAAGGCCCAGGCGGACGGCCTGTTCGACCGCTCGGTCGTCCCGGTGCGCGACCGCAACGGCCTGGTCGTGCTGGAACGCGACGAGTTCATCCGCCCCGGCACCACCGTCGAGACCCTGGCCGGCCTCAAGCCCTCCTTCGCCGCCATCGGCGAGGCCGGCGGCTTCGACGCCGTCGCCCTCCAGAAGTACCACTGGGTCGAGGCCATCGACCACGTCCACCACGCGGGCAACTCCTCCGGCATCGTGGACGGCGCGGCGCTGGTGGCCATCGGCAACCGCGAGGTCGGCGAACGGTACGGGCTGCGCCCGCGCGCCCGGATCGTCTCCGCGGCCGTCTCCGGCTCCGAGCCGACCATCATGCTCACCGGCCCCGCCCCGGCCACCCACAAGGCGCTCGCCAAGGCCGGGCTCACCGCCGCCGACATCGACCTGGTCGAGATCAACGAGGCCTTCGCCGCGGTCGCGCTCCGCTTCATCCGCGAACTCGGCTTCCGCCACGACCAGGTGAACGTCAACGGTGGCGCGATCGCGCTCGGCCACCCGCTCGGCGCCACCGGCGCGATGCTGCTCGGCACCGTGATCGACGAACTGGAGCGGCGCGACCTGCGCTACGGCCTGATCACCCTCTGCGTGGGCGGCGGCATGGGCATCGCCACCATCGTCGAGCGCATCTGAGCCCGCCCGTCGCCCGTCGCCCGCCCACCCTTCCCGGGACACGCCGGGCGTGGCACCTCCTCCGCAGACCGGTAGACCTGGAGACCGTGAACCCATGAGCGACACCACCACCATCCGCTGGGAGCAGGACCAGGACGGCGTGGTCACCCTCGTCCTCGACGACCCCGCCCAGTCCGTCAACACCATGAACGAGGCCTTCGCCGCCGACTTCGAGACCGTCGTCGCGCGGCTGGCTGCCCTGGCGTCCTCGGACGTGCTGCGCGGCGTGGTGATCACCTCCGGCAAGAAGACCTTCTTCGCCGGGGGAGACCTGCGGATGCTCTCCGCGGCCCGCCCCGAGGACGCCGCGGCCGTCTTCGAGAAGTCGATGCGGATCAAGCGCTCGCTGCGCACGCTGGAGACCCTCGGCAAGCCGGTCGTCGCCGCCCTCAACGGCAGCGCGCTCGGCGGCGGCCTGGAGATCGCCCTCGCCTGCCACCACCGGATCGCGCTGAACACCCCCGCCGGCCGGATCGGCCTGCCCGAGGTGACCCTCGGCCTGCTGCCGGGCGGCGGCGGCGTGGTCCGTACGGTCCGGCTGTTCGGCATCACCGACGCCCTGCTGAAGTTCCTGCTCCAGGGCCGCCAGTACCGTCCGGCGCAGGCGCTGGAACACGGACTGGTGCACGAACTGGTCGACACCCCCGAGGAGCTGGCCGCCCGGGCGCGCGCCTGGATCGGGGCCAACCCGAGCGCCGTCCAGCCCTGGGACGTCAAGGGCTACCGGATCCCCGGCGGCACCCCGGCCACCCCGGCCTTCGCGGCCAACCTCCCCGCCTTCCCGGCCAACCTGCGCAAGCAGCTGAACGGCGCGCCCTACCCGGCCCCGCGCAACGTCCTGGCTGCCGCCGTGGAGAGCGCCCAGGTGGACGTCGACACCGCGATGGCCGTCGAGGCCCGCTACTTCACCGAGCTGGTCTGCGGACAGACCAGCAAGAACATGATCCAGGCGCTGTTCTTCGACATGCAGGCGGTCAACTCCGGCGCCGGACGTCCGAAGGACGTCGAGAAACGGCCGGTCCGCAAGGTCGCGGTGCTCGGCGCCGGGATGATGGGCGCGGGCATCGCCTACGCCTGCGCCAAGGCCGGCATCGACGTCGTGCTCAAGGACGTCAGCGTCGAGGCCGCCGAACGCGGAAAGGCCTACTCCGAGGGGCTGCTGAACAAGGCCGTCGCGCGCGGGCGCTCCACCGAGGCCGGGCGCGACGAGCTGCTGGCCCGGATCACCCCCACCGCCGAGGCCGCCGACCTGGCCGGCTGCGACGCGGTGATCGAGGCCGTCTTCGAGAACACCGAGCTCAAGCACAAGGTGTTCCGGGAGATCGAGGGCGTGGTCGACGCCGACGCGCTGCTCTGCTCCAACACCTCCACTCTGCCGATCGGCGTGCTCGCCGAAGGCGTCGAGCGCCAGGGCGACTTCATCGGGCTGCACTTCTTCTCGCCGGTCGACAAGATGCGGCTGGTCGAGATCATCCGCGGCCCGCGGACCGGGGACGAGGCGCTGGCCCGCGCCTTCGACCTGGTCCGGCAGATCGACCGGACCCCGATCGTGGTCAACGACTCGCGCGGCTTCTTCACCTCGCGGGTGATCGGCCAGTTCCTCAACGAGGGCGTCGCCATGGTCGGCGAGGGCGTCCACCCGTCCAGCATCGAGCAGGCCGCCGCCCAGGCCGGCTACCCCGCCAAGGTGCTCTCCCTGATGGACGAGCTCACCCTCACCCTGCCGCGCAAGATCCGGGACGAGTACCGGCGCTCGGTCGAGGCCGTCGGCGGCACCTGGACGCCGCACCCGGCGGACGCGGTGGTCGACCGGATGGTCGACGAGTTCGGCCGTCCCGGACGCAGCGGCGGCGCGGGCTTCTACGAGTACGGCGAGGACGGCAGGCGCGGGCGGCTCTGGCCGGGGCTGCTGGAGCACTTCCCCGCAGGGGCGGCGGACGTCCCCTTCGAGGACCTCAAGGAGCGGATGCTGTTCAGCGAGGCGCTGGACTCGGTGCGCTGCCTGGAGGAGGGCGTGCTGACCTCGGTCGCCGACGCCAACGTCGGCTCGATCCTCGGCATCGGCTTCCCGGCCTGGACGGGCGGCGTGTTCCAGTACATCAACGGCTACCAGGGCGGCCCGGCCGGCTTCGCGGCCCGCGCCCGCGAACTCGCCGCCGCGTACGGCGAGCGGTTCGCGCCCCCGGCGCTGCTGGAGCGGGTGGCGGCCGAGGGACGGACGTTCACGGACTGACCCGACGACCTGCTCGGATCCCGGTGGGGCCGTGCGCCGCACGGCCCCACCGGGCCTCCGCCCCTACCCGTCCCCTAGGCCTGTACCTGCTCCTGCACCTGCTCCTGGTCCCGGTCCTGCTCCTGCCCTTGCTCCTGGCGCAGTTCCTCGCCCAGTTCCTCCCGCAGGTACCGCTGGAAGGCCGTGACCAGCGCCTGCGCCACCATCGGCTGGATGTGGTCCGTCAGCGCCCGCATCCGGGCCAGCTCCTGGGGCGCGGGCTCGCTCTCCCGGTACGGCTTCCACACCGTCTCGCGGAACAGCCGCTGCAACTCCCGGGCCGTCGCCCGGCTGTGCTCCACCACCACCGACCGGGCGGCCAGCAGCGTCTCCAACGGGATCGGCACGTCCAGGATCCGCACGCCCAGCGGCAGCAGTCCCGGATCCACCCGGAACACCTCCGGATCGCCCGTCCGCTCCAGCGCCCCCATCGCGGCGAGCCGCCCGACCTGCTCCTCCGTCAGCCCCCGCCCGGCCCGCCGCTCCAGCTGAGCCCTGGTGGCCTCCTCCGGGGCCTCCGGCGTCCAGGACGCCACCAGCGCACGGTGGATCGCCAGGTCCAGCGGTGAGCTGTCCTGCGGCAACCGCGCCAGGTACCGCTCGATCGCCGCCAGCGTCAGCCCCTGCCGCTGCAACTCCTCGATCAGCTCCAGCCGGTCCAGGTGCGTCGCCCCGTACAGCCCCACCCGCCGCGGCCCCAGCTCCGGCGGTGGCAGCAGCCCCTTCGTCCCGTAGAACCGCACCGTCCGCACCGTGACCCCGGCCCGTGCCGCCAGCTCGTCCACCGTCAGCCGCAACCCGACCCCCACCTCGCCGTGCTCCCCCACCCGCCGCCTCCCGCGCTGGCACACTCCTGCTGTGACAGCAGCAGTGTGACAGTGCCCGTCGCCCCGGGTCCATCGGTGCACAGGCTCAGGAGGACGGTCGGCGTCCGGTGGCGAGGCCGCGGGCGTAGCGGCGGAGCAGGTCGTGGGGGTAGGCGTACCGGCGGGGCGCGGGGGAGACGAGTAGTCCGACGTCCACCAGCGCTTCGGTGAGCTCGATCGTCTCCGCCTCGGGGCGCCGCAGGCGGGTAGCGGCGGCGGCCAGGGTGATCGGCGACTCCTCGACCAGGGCGAGCAGACGGAAGGCCTCGGCCTGGTCGGGCGGAAGCCGACGGTAGGAGGTGTCGAAGGCCGCGGCGAGGGCGTCCCCGGGCAGCCGGTCCGCGCCGGCCCGGGCGAACCGCCGAACCACCTCGGCCAGTGGCCGGGCCGGGTGCCGGACGAGCCAGGTGCCGAGGAGACGAAGAGCCAGCGGCAGGCCTCCGCAGGTTTCCACGAGTTCGACCGCCGCTTCCCGTTCGGCGTCGATGCGGCCCTGGCCGATGGACCCGGCCAGCAGCTCCAGCGACTCGACCGGGGACAGCGGGCCGACCGCCACATGTTCGGCGGCCGACAGGTGGGGGAGCCGGAAGCGGCTGGTCACCAGCACCGCGCACCCCGGTTCCGAGGGCACCAGGGACCAGAGTCGTTCGGCGTCGTGGGCGTCGTCCAGCAGGAGCAGGATGCGGCGTCCCGCCAGGGCGGACCGGAGCATCGCGGTGCGGGCGTCCAGATGCGGGGGGATCCGGTCCGGTGGCGTGCCCAGCTGCCGGAGCAGGTGAGCCGCGGCCTCGGTGGGGCCGTCCTCCTCGCCCCACCGGTAGAGCGGGATCCGGAGCATGCCGTCCGGAAAGAGCTCGCGGAGCCGGTTGGCGACCGTGAGTGCCAGCGCGCTCTTGCCGATGCCGGCGAGCCCGTGCAGGGCCAGGACGGTCGGCCCGTCCGTGCGGCCCGCCCGCAGCGCGGCCGTCAGGCGCCGGAGCAGGTCCTCGCGGCCGACGAAGTCCGCGGGCGGGGCGGGCAGTTGCGGCACCGCCGGGAGCTCGGCCGGCGGGGTGATCGCCCCGGCGGCGCGGAACGGAGGCAGGCCCTCGGCCAGGAAGCGGTGGTGCAGGGCGACGAGTTCCGGGCCCGGACCGATGCCGAGTTCGGTGGCGAGGAGCCGGCGCGTGCTCTGGAACACCCGCAGCGCCTCGGTGCGCTGCCCGCTGCGGTGCAGGGCCAGCATCAGCAGGGAACGGGGTCGTTCGCGCAGCGGATGCGCGGCCACCAGCTCGCGCAGCCCGGCCAGGGCCTCGGCGGGGCGGCCGAGTTCGACGAGTGCGCCGAAGCCGAGCTCTGCGAGGTCGGCGTGCTGTTCCACGAGTTGTCGGCGCCAGTGGGCGGCGAGCGGTCCCGGGATGCCGTGCAGCGGGTCGCCGTTCCACGACGCGGCCGCGGCCTTGACCGCGGCGAGGACCTCCTGGTGGGCGCCGGCCGCGTGCGCGGCCGTGGCCTCGGCCAACCGGTCGGCCAGCCGCCAGGCATCCACGTGGTCGTCGGGCACGTCCAGCCGGTAGGCGGAGCGGAATCGCCGGACGGTGGCGCTCGGTCCGGACCCGGGACGCATCCCGGCCAGGGCGGTGCCCAGCCGGGCGATGTACCCGCGGAGCATGGCGGTGGCCTGGGGCGGTGGCCGGTCGCCCCAGAGATCGTCCACGAGCGCGTCGGTCGGGACCATCCGGCCCCGGTAGTAGGCGAGGATCACCAGGACGGCGGTCTGCTGGGGGGAGCCGAGCGGGAGCCGGACGTCGCCGTCGAAGGCCTGGGGAACGCCGTCGAGGAAACGGAGCACCGGAGGGGCCGCCGCGCCGGCCGGCTGGAGGAGCGCGGGGACCTCCGGTGCGGACCGCACCCCCGGCCCGGGCTCCGCATGCCCGAGGCTGATGCTGAGCCGGTGACGGGTGTGCTCGTCCCGGTGGGTGGCCGTCCGGGAGAGCTCCGGCAGGGAGGTGGTGCGGTCACCGAGCCGGGACTCCAGGTCCAGGTGCAGGGTCACGGCCTCGATCCGGGCCTGTTCGAAGGCGCGCTGGGCCTCGCCGAGACGGCCGTGAGCGGGGACGCCGGCCAGTGCCGGGCCCTGCCAGAGGGCCAGGGCCCGGACCAGCCCGTCCCGGGACTCCTGGTCCCGCCCGGCGTCGGCGGACCGCCGGGCGGCATCGACCAGATCGGTGAACAGGCACGTGTCGACCCGCTGCTCGTCGATCTCGATCCGATACCCGCCGGGCAGCGCGACGAGCGCGGGCGCCTGCCCCGCCCCACCCAGCGAACGCAGCAGGACGCGCAGCCTGGAGACGTGCGTGTGCAGCTGCTGGCGCGCCCGGTCCGGGAGGTCCCGGCCCCAGACGTCGGCGGCCAACTGCTCGACGGGTACCGGCTCGTTGGGCGTGAGCAGCAGGGCGGCGAGCAGCGTGCGGGGCCGGACGCCCCGCGCGGTGGCCTCGACGCCGTCGCGGTGGAAGCCGACCGGGCCGAGCAGCCTGGCCCGGTAGCTCATCGGTGGGCCTCGCGGCCGTCCGACCGGAGCCGCTCGCGCAGGTGCAACAGCCGCTCGGGTGGCGCGGTGTGCTGCGGGGCCTGCTGCCGGGAGCGGTGGAGCGCGCCGTCCAGCAGGGGGAGGGCCTGGTCGGCGGCGCCGGCCCGGCCCAGCGCGGTGCAGAGCCGCAGGACCAGACCCTCGTCGCGGGGATGGTCGAGCAGGAGCTGCCGGACCAGGGGGAGCGCCGTTCCGACCGCGCCCAAGGACAGTTCGGTGGTGGCCAACTGCTCACGGGCATCCCGGTGGAGGTCGGCGAACCCCTGGCGGACGGCGGCCAGGTAGGGCGTGGTGGCGAGGTCGACCAGCGGTTCCCCGTGCCACAGCTCCACCGCTGCGCGCAGGGCCCGGCGGGCGCCCTCGGAATCCCCGGTGCGCCGCAGATCCCGGCCGAGGTCGGTGAGCCGCCGAACCTCGTGGACGTCCACCGCCCCGGGGTGGGTGTGCAAGGCGTAGCTGGCCTGGTCGCGCGAGTGCCCCGGGAAGGCGAGCACCCGGGGCGCGTCCGCCCCGGTGCCGGCGTGGGCGGCCAGGAATCGCCGCAGGTGGTGGACGTGCACCTGGATCGCGGTGACCGCGCTCGCCGGCGCGGCGCCCGCCCAGAGGCGCTCTCGCAGGACGGCGACCGGGACGGCCTGGCGCTGGGCCAGGAGCAGCACGGCCAGCAGGCAACGCCGCTGGGGAGGCCCGATGGTGACGATGTGTCCCCTTGCCCGGGCCGTCACCGGGCCGAGGAGGGCGAACGAGAGGTCGGTCATGGTGCTGTTCCCCACCGCTGGGTCTGGTGCCGGTCTGGTGCTGGTCTGTCGGGATGCCGGGCCGTCGCTCCGCTGGTTCGTTTCGTTGGTTCGTTGACGTGCGGGGCCCGAGGCCTGCAGACTAGCGAGGTGCTTAGCATCTGTTAAGTGGCTAGGCAGCCATGACGTTTCGCCGATGTTTATCGGTGGGAGCTTTCATGGCCCAAGCGGAGAATTGTGGACTGCCCAGTCCCGCAACGCTGCAGGTGGGGACCCCGGGGGTGGTAGCCCGGGGATCCCGCCGCTTTTCCTTGCCGATTTTCGGTCCGGTAACCCTGTCCTGGTGGACAGGAGTTGAGCTATCGTCAGCCTCAGGCCGAGGCTGTTCGAGCGATGGCACTGTCCCTCCTACCAAGGGACGCCTGTGAGTTGTCCTCGATCGCGCGCTTCGGTGGGGACTGGGCACGTCTATCCACAGGGATTCGCCATGCAACTTCAGCAGTCTGCGCTGCTCGCGGCCGGGGTCGTCACCCTGGCCTTCTTCGTACTCGTCGGTTATTTGGTCCGGCTGTTGCGCCACACGCGCCGTCCGGCCGTGGTGCTGGCAGCGGTCACCACGCTGCTCGGGGCGCTGCCGGCGATCCTCTACGTGATGTCGACCGTGTCGGTCGTGCCGCCGCTCCGATAGCGCCGGGGCGGCGGGTCCTCCGGCCCGGGCACCCCGAGTGGGGTACCCGGGCCGGAGGGCTGCCGGTGGGGAGCATCGCTGCGGTGCGGGCTCGGGACCGTCCGGCCCGGCGCCGCGTGGGCCCCGTGCGGTGTCGACCCCGTACGGTATCGAGTCCGCGCCATGCGGGCTCCGCGCCGCGTGGGTCAGGCGAGGGCGGCGTGGTGGCGGCGGGTGACTTCGGGGTGGGCCCTGGTGTAGCCCTTCCACTCGTTGAGGCCGAAGTCGGCGAAGAGCGGGTTGGCCGGGTCCTCGGTGGCGCCGGGGGCGTGGTGGGCGAGCGGGAAGTCGAGCGGCTCGATGTGGGCGTCGAGGCGGGGGTTGTAGAAGAACGGCACCGAGAAGCGCTCGCGGGCGCCGGGCGGGCTGACCACGCGGTGGCTGGTGGCCTTGAGGTAACCGTCCGTGGCCACCTCCAGCAGCTCGCCGAGGTTGACGACGAAGGCGCCGTCGAGCGGCGGGACATCCAGGAAGGTGCCGTCCGCGCGCTCGACCTGGAGGCCGCCGACGGTGTCCTGCAGCAGCAGGGTGATGAAGCCGTAGTCCTTGTGGGTGCCGACGCCCTGGCCGGTGCCGTCCGGGGCGCTGCCGGGGTAGCGGACCAGCTTGAGGCGCAGGTGGGGGTGGCCCGCGAAGGCCTCGTCGTAGAAGTCGGGGCGGGCGCCGATCGCGGTGAGCAGCTCGTGCAGCAGGCGGCGGGCGACCCCGCCGAGGTGGTCGATCCAGCCGAGCGCGGCGGTGCGCAGCTCGGGGAGCGCCTCGGGCCACTGGTTGGGCCCCTCCAGCCACCAGTACGGGGGCTCGCCGGTACCGGGGACGTGCGCGGGCAGCTCGGCGCCGATGTCCAGCTGGTCGCGCCAGTCCTGGCTGCCGCCGGTGCGCTCGTCGCCGGTGCGGGTGTAGCCCCGGTAGTGGGGGGAGTTGAGGTTGCTCACGGCGAGCCGGTCGGCCTCGGGGAGTGCGAAGAAGGCGCGCATGGCCCGGGCGAGTTCGGTGGTCTCGTCCGGGGTGACACCGTGGCCGATGAGCTGGAAGAAGCCGACGCCGGTGGCCGCGTCGCGGAGCTCGTCGTGCAGGCGGCGACGGTCCTCCGGGCTGCCGTCGGCGAGCGACAGGTCGATCACCGGGAGGGCGTCCGCCGGGGCGGAGTCGGTGCCGGTCTCGGATATGGGCGTGTACTGCTGCGTCATGTGTGACATCCGCTGGGTCTCGTCCCGGCTGGTCCCGGTGGTCGACCGGGGACGGCCGGAGCAGCGCCTGGTGCGGCGGGTGCTCGGGGAGCCGGGAGGTGGTGGCGGCCGGGC
This sequence comes from Kitasatospora sp. NPDC054795, assembly GCF_053611565.1. Lineage (NCBI taxonomy): Bacteria > Bacillati > Actinomycetota > Actinomycetes > Kitasatosporales > Streptomycetaceae > Kitasatospora > Kitasatospora sp. NPDC054795. The sequence goes on along the minus strand of NZ_JBSHAP010000019.1, from coordinate 48,422 downwards.
AGGGGCCGCCGGTGAGGGTGGGTGGCGCGAGGTTCAGCCGGAGCGTCGACAGGACATGGTCGTCACGCGGAGCAGGTCCACGTGGCGGCGGCGAACAAGGATGAGCACCTCACCAGCCTAATTGACCCGTTCTGCGGCAGGCGAGCCCCGTGCAGCGGAGGGCGACTCGCCACTTGTCGGTGATCTATCAAGTTGTGCGGGGTCGGTGCCGGAGCGCGGGCGATGGCGGCTCCTTTCAGGAGTTGTTGAGGTAGGCCAGGACGGCCAGGACCCGACGGTTGTCGTCGTCGGAGGGCTGGAGGTCGAGCCGGACGAAGATCGACGCGGTGTGCTTGGCGACCGCCCGCTCGGTGATCACCAGCTGCTGGGCGATCGCCGCGTTGGACCGGCCCTCCGCCATCAGCGCCAGCACCTGCCGCTCACGCGGCGAGAGGGTGGAGACCGGGCCGGCCGAGGAGTTGTGGGTGAGCAGTCGGGTGATCACCTCCGGATCCATGACGGTGCCGCCCTGGGCGACCCGCCGGACGGCGTCGATGAACTGCGTGCCGTCCATCACCCGGTCCTTGAGCAGGTAGCCGATCCCGCCGGTGCTGCCGGCGAGCAGCTCGCGCGCGTAGAGCTGCTCCACGAACTGCGACAGCACCAGGACGGGCAGGCCCGGGTGGGCCCGGCGGGCCGCGAGCGCGGCACGTAGCCCCTCGTCCGTGAAGCCCGGCGGCAGCCGGACGTCGACCACGGCGATGTCGGGGCGGTCCGCGGCCACCGCGGCGAGCAACTGCTCTCCGTCCTCCACCGCCGCGGTGACCTTCATGCCGTTGGCCTCCAGCAGCCGGGTCAGGCCGTCCCGGAGGAGGAAGAGGTCTTCGGCGATGACAACGCGCACGGGATCTCCAGGTTCACAATGGTCGGCCCACCGGACGGGCTGCTGATCGCGAGCACCCCGTCGAAGGCGGCCAGTCGGCGTTCGGTTCCGCTGAGGCCGGTTCCCCGGGACGGGTCGGCGCCGCCGCGCCCGTCGTCGGTGACCGATATCCGCAACAGCCCGTCACTGTGCCCTATCTCGATCCACACCTGCGAGGCCCCGGCGTGCTTGACCACGTTGGCCAGCAGCTCCGTCACCGCGAAGTAGGCCGCCGACTCCACCGGGGCGGATGCCCGGCCGGGCAGGTCGCCGCTGAAGCCGACCGGCAGCGGCATGTCCAGCGCCGTCGCCCGAACCGCGTCGGCCAGGCCGCGGTCGGCGAGCACCGGGGGGTGGATGCCGCGGACCAGGTCCCGCAGCTCTCCCAGCGCCTTCACCGAGGACAGCCGGGCCTCGGCCAGCAACGGCCCGAGGGCGTCCGGATCGTCCTTCAGCTGCTCGGCCACGGTCAGCAGCATGCCCAGGGCCACCAGCCGGGCCTGCGCCCCGTCGTGCAGGTCCCGTTCGATCCGGCGCAGCTCGGCCGCGCCGGCGTCGATGGTGTCCGCCCTGGTCCGCGCGAGGTGGCTGACCCGGCGGGCGAGCTCGGCCCGCCGGGAGGGCCCGAGCAGGGCCCGGGCGGCCTTCTCGTGGAACCGCAGGACCGGTGGGGCGGCCCACAGCAAGGCCAACGGGGCGACGGTCAGACCCATCGCGTAGACGACGCCCAGGGCGAAGAACCGTCCGTTCCGGCCGAAGACCTCCAGGGCGACCGGGGTCAGCAGGACGATCGCGGCGGTGAGCAGTACGGCGGCGCCGGTGAGCAGGGTCCAGGCGAAGTCCCGCCAGGTCGCCGGGTCGGTGAGCCAGCCGCCGGAGCGCAGCCGTCGCCAGGGCCCGGCCCCGACCGGCCGACGGTACGGCACCGGGATCGGCCGCCCGCTCCACTTCCCGACCGTCCGCCTGCTCTCCGTCGCGGCCCAGCGGGCCCCGAACAGCCCGAGCACCAGCAGCGAGGGCGCCAGCCAGAGCGAGCCGGACCGGCCGCCGGGCGCGGCACCCCCGTAGAGGTGCGTCGCCATCAGCGCTATCGCCCCCGGGGCGAACAGCGCGGCGCCGACCGCCCGGCCGCCGCCCCCGGTGGCCCAGCAGAGCGCCCAGAGGGCGACCGGCCCCATCGGCACCACCAGGATCAGCGGTCCGCCCGGGTGGAGGTCCAGGGGATCGTCCGGTCCGAACAGCGCGGAGGCCAGCAGGACCGGCCCCGCCAGCAGCGCGAGGAAGCCCGTCACGGCCAGCGTCGCCGCGTACCAGGCCCGCACCCCGTCCGCGCACGCCCGGCCGACCCTCAGGGCCAGTCCTTCCAGCACTTCCGCGTTCATGACGCGCCCCCTCTCCCATCCGCGGCCCCCGTCCGGGGACCTCGGAGCCGCGGGCCCGGGGCGGCGGCCCCGAAGCCGTCGCCCCGAAGCCCCCGCGGACCCCGGTTCCGATCTTTCGATGGGTCAGTCTGCCCGTCCGGGTCGCCCGGCGCTCTAGGCCTGAACACCCAGTTCGGGGTGTATCTGGATACACCCCGCAGAGGCCGTCCAGACGGCTGTCGGCACCCCGCTGCGGATTCGTAGCGTCATGTCCCGTCAGCCGGACCGGGGTTCCCGGGGCCGGACCCCGAACCGTGGAGGGCCCGTGAACGCGCCGATCATCCGGATCCGTGGCGTCAGCAAGACGTACGACCGATCCGACGCCGCCCGTCCCGCCCTGGCCGGGCTCGACCTGGAGGTCCGGGCGGGTGAGGCGCTGGCCGTGCTCGGCCGCTCGGGCAGCGGTAAGTCCACCCTGCTGAACCTGGTCGCCGGTCTCGACCGCCCGAGCGAGGGCGAGGTGGAGGTGGACGGCGTCGCCGTGCACCGGCTCGGCGAGGCCGCGCTGGCCGAGTACCGGCGGGCGCGGATCGGCATGGTGTTCCAGTTCTTCAACCTGCTGGACGACCTGACCGCGGAGGACAACGTGCTGCTCCCGGCCCAGCTCGCGGGGATGCGGCGGGAGCCGGCCCGGGCCCGGGCCGGGGAGCTGCTGGAGCGGCTGGGAGTGGCCCGGCACGCCAAGGCCTTCCCCGGCCGGCTCTCCGGCGGCGAGCGCCAGCGGGTCGCGGTGGCCCGGGCGCTGATGAACCGTCCGCCGCTGCTGCTGGCCGACGAACCCACCGGAGCGCTGGACACCGCCTCGGCCGCCGATGTCCGTGACCTGCTGCGCGGGCTCAACGCGGAGGGCCAGACGATCCTGCTGGTCACGCACGACACCGCGCTCGCCGACGCCTGTGCCGACCGGACGATCGAACTGCTCGACGGCCGGCTGGTCCGGGACACGGCGGCCGTGCCGGTGCCGGGCGGTGGCCGATGAGCGCGCTCGGCAAGGTGGTGCGCGCCGGGGTCGGCCGCCGGCGGGTGCAGACACTGGTGATGGTGCTCACCACGATGGTGTCCGTGACGGCGTGCATCCTCGCGCTCGGGCTGCTGGTCGCCGCCCAGGGCCCCTACCAGCGCTCCTTCGCGGACCAGCGTGGCGCCCACCTCAACGTGCTGTACGACGGGGAGAGAGCGAGCCCCGCCCAGCTCGCCGCGACGGCCCACGCGCCCGGCGTGACGGCCACGGCCGGCCCCTACCAGGCGGTGACCGTCCAGCCGCGCTCCGGCCCCGACACCCGGATCCCGCCGGCCGGGAGCCCGCTGCCGCCGATGACGCTGGTCGGCCGTGCCCAGGACGGCCCACTGGACGGCCTGCGGATCACCGATGGCCGCTGGATCGCGGGCCCCGGTGAGGTGGTGTTCCTGGACGGGCACTCCCCGCTGGCGGTCGGCGACAGCATGGAGTTCCCGGACCGGCCGGGGCACCCGACGCTCAAGGTCGTCGGCCTGGCGGCCTCGGTCTCCTGGAGCGCGGACGGCTGGGTCGCCCCGGAGCAGGTGGCCGGGCTGGCGGCGCCCGGCACGGTGCCCGCGGTCCAGTACCTTTACCGCTTCGCCCACGCCGACGACGACGCCGAGGTGGCCGCGGACCGCGCCGCGCTGGCTGCCGCCGTCCCCGGCGACGCGCTCGCCGGGGTCACCTCCTACCGGCCCGCCCGGGAGGAGGTGAACCGGACGGCCTCGACCTTCGTCCCGTTCGTCACGGCCTTCGGGGTGCTCGGGCTGGCCATGTCGGTGCTGATCATCGGTGTCGTGGTCAGCGGCGCCGTCAGTGCCGCCACCCGGCGGATCGGCATCCTCAAGTCCCTGGGCTTCACCCCCGCCCAGGTGGCACGCGCCTACGTCGGTCAGGCCCTGATCCCCGCCGGGCTCGGCACGGCGCTCGGCGTGCTCCTCGGAAACCTGCTCTCCGTACCGGTCCTCGGGCTGGCTCACAAGGCCCTGCGCGGCGGGCTTCTCGGCATCCCGGTCTGGGTGGACGCCGTGGTCGCGGTGGCGGCGCTGGCGGCCGTGGCGGGCACCGCGGTGGTACCGGCCCTGCGGGCCGGGCGGCTGCGGACGGTGGAGGCACTCGCAGTCGGCCGGACGGCTCCCGGCGCCAAGCGGGCGGCCGCCCGCCGTACGGCCGGCGGGGCGGGGGCGGCGGGTCCGCTGTCCCGGGCGCAGGACCTGATCGGCCGGCTGCCGGTGCCACGTGCGTTCAGCCTCGGGCTGGCCTCCCCGCTCAACCGGCCGGGCCGCTCGGCGACCACCGGTGCCGCCGTGGTGCTCGGCACGGTCGGGGTCACCCTCTGCGTCGGTCTGACGCTCTCGCTGAGCTCCATCCAGGAGGGCCTGACGGCCGACCGTGCGGGCAAGGTGGTGGTTCAGGTCCCGATCGAGGGCGCCGCGCAGCGCGTCGACCACGTGGACGAGGCGGCCGTGGCCAAGGCCGTCGAGTCCCGGCCGGGCACCCGCGCCTGGTACAGCACCGCTCCGGCCCCGGTCGCCCTGGCCGGGAACACCGGGCGCTCCGAGGTGGTCGCGTTCAGCGGCGACGCCTCCTGGAGCGGCTTCCAACTGGTCTCCGGCCGCTGGTTCCACGGCCCCGGCGAGGTGGTGGTGGCCGCCGCCTACCTGCGGGCCAACGAGGCGAAGGTCGGTGACACCGTCGCACTCACCGACCACGGCCGCAGCACCCCGGCGAAGATCACCGGCGAGGTCCTGACCACCAACGACGTGGTGTTCACGGACCGGGCCACGCTGGCGCCGCTCGGTGGCGCGATCCACGCCGAGGCGCTCACCTTCCACATCGACCTCACCCCAGGCACCGACGCGCAGTCCTACGCCGACGGGCTGGACCAGGCCGTGAAGCCGATGGGCCTGGGCGCCGAACCCGGCGGGGAGCACCTCAACATCGTGGTGCTGGCGATGAACACCCTGGCGGGCGTGCTCACACTGCTGCTCTCCGTGGTGGCGGGGCTCGGGGTGCTCAACACTGTGCTGCTGGACACCAGGGAACGGGTGCACGACCTCGGGGTGCTCAAGGCGCTCGGGATGGCGCCCCGACAGACGGTCGGCATGGTGCTCACCTCGGTCTGCGGCAGCGGGCTGGCGGCCGGATTGATCGGAGTCCCGATCGGTGTCCTGGTGCACCACCAGGTGATGCCCGCGATGGCCCGGGCCGCCGGAATCGGGGTGCCGGACGCCGACCTCGCCGTGTTCGCCCCGTCGGTGGCGGGGCCGCTGATACTCGGCGGCCTGGTGCTGGCCCTGCTCGGCGCCGCCCTCCCGGCCACCTGGGCGGCCCGCACCCGGACGGTTACGGCGCTGCGCACGGAGTGACAAGGAGGAAGGACCAGGAGCGGAGCCACCCGGCGTCCGGCCCGGTCCGGGAGCCCCCCGTAAGGCTCCCGGACCGGACCGGGGCGGGCCAGGCCGGTCCGGCCCAGCCCGGCTCAGGACAGCCGCGCTGCCGCGTACGCCTCCATGGCGGCACGCTGGTACGCGGCCAGGCCCGGGGCGATGGCCTCGTACGCGGCGCTCCACTGCTCGTTCTCGGTGCAGGAACGGGCGATCGCCAGGTACTCCTCGGTCGGAACCGAACGGATGGTGCGGAGCAGCTGGTACTCCTCGTCGATCGTGCTCTGCACAGGCTCGGCGTCGGCCGGGTGTCCGGCCGCCATCAGCTCCGCCAGGTGGATCATGCGGGCGGTCCGCTCGCGCTGTCCGGCCTCGATCTCGGCCGGAGACATCGCGGCGGTCGCGCGCCGGGCCGCCTCGGCGTGCTCGGGGAAGTCGCGCAGGCTCGCGTCGACGTCGTCGGGCTGAATACCCTCGAACAGGTTCTCGGGGCGGTTGATGGTCATGGGCGTGCCGTCCTTCCGGGAGCGTTCCAGGTCGGCGATCGTGCGGGAAACAGTGGTGGCCAGGGCGTCGAGCCGGTCGCGCTCGGCGACCAACCGGTGGCGGTGGCCCCGCAGGGCCTCCAGCTCGTCCACCTGATCGCCCAGGATCCGGGCGATCTCGGTCAGCCCCACGCCCAGTGCCCGCAGTACCAGGATCTGTTGCAGCTGGAGCAACTGCCGTTCCTCGTAGTAGCGGTGGCCGTTGGAACCGATCGAGGCCGGGGGCAGCAGCCCGATCTCGTCGTAGTGCCGCAGCGTCCTGGCGGTCACGCCGGACATCCGGGCCACATCGGCGATGGGCCAGGCCATGGCCGCCTCCCTCGTTCTCCACGTCCCCACGTTCGCGTGGACCGGGGCCGGTTCTCCGGCCCTGGTCGCGACGGTAGAAGCTGCCGCTGCGGCAGCTTCAAGTCGAGACTCCCGCCGGTTTGCCCGCTGCCGCCCGCTGCCGCCCGCCGCCCGTGCCTCGTCTGCCTCTATGCCCCGCCGGGCCACGCCTCGCCGAACCAGTCCAGGGACTGCCCGTGCGGCCCGGTGAAGGCCACCGGCCGCTCGTCCAGCGCGAGCGCGAACAGTCCGGAGTCGGCCGGGGCCGGACGGGGGAGGCGTCGGGCGACGGTCGGCAGTACGGAAACCGCCTCGTTGGAGATCCAGTGCCCGGGCAGTTCGCGCATCGTCGCCGCGAACTCCTCCCGCTCCTCCGGCGACAGGTACGCGAGCACCGCGCTGTGGAACACCACCGGAGTCGACCCCGCCGGGGCCCGAGCCACCAACTCGCCCACCGTCGCGTTGAGATCGCCGCGCACCAGCAGCGGCGGTTCGGCCCGGGCGACCCGGACGGCGCCGCGCAGCCGGTCCAGCCGGTGGGTCTGCTCGGGCCAGACCAGCGACTCCAGCCAGCGCACGTCCTCCTCGGCCCGCACATCCAGCGGATCGAGGTCGATCCCGGCCCGCCACGCCACCTCCGGCAGCCGCTCCCGCAGGGATCCGGGGAGCGGCACCGGACCGCTCACCGCGCAGTCCAGCGTCACCGGGCTCGCCTCGGCGCCGAACTCGGCGACCGGGGTACCGGCCCGGCTGCCGCTGCCGCTGCCGCTCTCGCTCCCGCCCTCACTCCTGCGCCCGTCTCCGGTCACGTACCGGTACCGGTACCGGTCCGGGTACAGGCAGAGTCCGGCCGAGGCACCGACCTCGATCAGGGCGAGCGGCTGCGGCAGCGCGGCCAGCAGCGGCAGCAGGGTGGCGCAGCGGCCCGCCTCGTTGGTCTGCGTCCGCCGCTCCAGCATCGTCGCCGAGACCCCGGCCCAGTGCTCCGCCGTCCAGCCGTGGAAGGCCGGCCAGCCCTCCGTCACCGGCCCGCCCAGGTGCCGGACCGCGCCGAACAGCAGGTTCGGCTGCCGCTTCGCGATGGGCAGCCCGTCCAGCAGGGCACACAACTGCCGGTCCTCGGCGACGCGTTCGGCCAGCTTCTGGTAGATCGGCGAGTTGCCGTGTGCCTCCCTCTCCGCGAACGCCCGGTAGAGCTCCCCCGTACCGCTGCGCATACCTCGCAGCTCCCTTCGACGCCTTCTCAAGTGATCGAATCGGCTCAGCCTACGCTCGGCCCGTCACCCCTCCCGCCGCGCGTCGCCCGGCCCGTCACGCCTCCCGTCGCCCGCCGCCCGCAGCGCGTCGACCGGCGCACCGGCCCGCCGGCCACCGCCCGTCACCAGAGCCTGGCCGGGCGAAGCGCTCAGCCGAGCAGGCCGCCCATGTGCCCGTCCTCGGCGAGCAGTCGCCAGGAGCAGCCGGGCGAGGCGAACGCCTCCGGGTCGACGGTTTCCACCAGTCGGTCCACCACCGCGCTCAGCAGCGCCTGCGGATCGAACACCGCCCAGGTGCCCCGGGCCCGGCCGTAGTCCCAGCGGTCCCACTCGGCGCGCAGCCGCTCGTACGTCCAGAGGGCGTAGAGCAGGGCGGACAGGTCGCGGTTCAGGTAGGCCTCGGGGTGGCCGTCGTCGTACCAGTCCGGCAGCTCCAGCCGGCCGGTGGCGCCGTCCAGGGCGATCGTGAGGTCGGTGGGCCAGTCCCCGAGGGCGAGGAAGTCCCGCTGGTACGGCCGTTCCTCCTCGCCGTCGAAGTACTCCGGGTACGCCTCGCCCATGGTGACCAGCGGTTCCTCGCACACCCCGAACATCGCCCCGCCCAGCGGCAGGCCGACCTCGGTCAGCAGCCGCCGGGTCGGCTCGTGCACGAGAGCGGCGGGCAGCTCCTCGGGCCGGAACCGGTGCACCCGGCCGGGGCCGCCGTCCTGGTCCGTCAGCTCCGCCAGCTCCGCCACCAGCTCCGGGGCCGTCTCGTACGCGGGCCCGCCCGGCCCGCCCGGCAGCGCGCCCCAGCCCAGCGCCCGCACCAGCAGCGCGGTGCCCCAGTGCGGGGGCGGCGCGGACCCGTCGTCGAACAGTCCGGGATCGATCTCCCGCATCCGCCGCTCGGCCCCCGCCAGCACCTCGGCCACCACGGTGGGCCCGCGCCGCCCGTCCAGCGCCTCCGGCCGCCGGGCGCCCTCGGCCACCGCGTCAACCTCGCGCACCAGGCCCGCCAGCGCGGCCACGCCGGAGGCCAGTAGGTCGCGCCGCGGGCCACCGTTGTCCAGGAACACCTCGCCGGTCACCCCGTCCAGCAGCACCAGGCTCCCGCCGGCGGCGAACGGTGTGCAGTACTCCGTCTCCCCGAGGACGAACAGCCGCTCCGCCTCCGCCGGGAAGGCCGTCAGCTCCCCGTCCCCGAGCGCCTCGAAGTCCAGGAACGCCCCGGTCGCCGGAAGCCCCTCCCGCACCAGGAACTCCCGACTCCCCGCGTGCACCACCTCACCCGGCAGCTCCGCCGCCCGCACAAACCCCACGTGCCCCAACCCTTTCCCTGCCTGCCCCGTGACCCATAGACCCTAGCGGCCCGGCCCGACAACACCGAGGACTCCCGATCGGGGGAGGGGTGTGGCGGCGGGTCGGTTGGTCGCCCGGGGCGCTCGCCGTGTGGGGGCGGAGGGGAGCGCCCCGGGCGGCTCACGGCAGCGCGGCCCCGTCGACGTTCCAGTGCTCGGGCAGGTCCGCCTCGCAGAAGACACAGGCGTAGTGCTCCTCGCGGACGAGGTTGCAACGGGCGCACCGGGGGCAGCGGCGGAAGACCACCGCGTGGGTGAAGGCGCCGGGGTGCGGCAGTCCGAGGCGGGCGAGGGCGGCGGCGACGGCGGGCCAGGACGTGGTGTCGGGGCAGTAGCCGGTGGAGTGGTTGCTGACCGTCTCGACCTCCCATCCGTCCGGTGACCGCCGGAACCCGATCTCCCCGGCGCTCAGCACCAACTCCCCGCCCGCACAGTCCACATGCTCGCTGCGGCGCGGAGCGAGTCGCAGCGCGCCGCCGAGGTCGGCCACGAAGGTGAACGGTTCCGCGAGCTCCTCGGCCGACCGCTCCTCCGCCCAGGCGGCGAACTCGCCTTCCGTCCGCAACCGTTGACCGCCGCCGCCGCCGCCGCCGCCGCCGCCGCCGCCGCCACCACCGCCACCGCCGCCCCCGCCCCCGCCGACGGTGCCGTCACCCGTCGCCCGCAGCTCCGGCGGCCCCACGTACCGGTACGCCCTCCCGAAGCCGTCCGCCACCTCCGCCTCGATTCCGCACCCGGCCAGCCGCGCCCGCCAGTACGCCATCTCGACGGCTGTCCCGCTGAGTCCGAAGTCCCGCAGCTCGTCAAGGAGTTCCCGCGCCTGCCGGAGTGTGATGCCCGCTCCTTCGCGGAGCGTCCGCAGCGCGGCCACCGGGTCGGTGAGCGGCCCGGTGAGTCGGAGCCGGGCCGGTCCGTGAGTGGTCAGCAGCGTCTCGCGGACGTCCTGCGGTGCGGCCTCCGGGCCCGCGTCCTCGCAGCAGGCGGCGCCGCACCGCGGGCAGAAACGCTCGGCGTCCCACCACAACTCCCGTCCGTGCAGCAGGAACTGCCCGAAGCTCCGGACCGCGTCGCCGCCGCAGTCCGCGCACCGGACGGTCACCTTCGCGCCCTGCTCGCTACCCGTCACGCCGGAGGTCCCCATGCCCGACACCCTAGGAAGCCGCTTCGCCGCCGCTCCACCCGGCCCGTAGAGTGCGGGGATGAAGCGCTACCTGCTGACCGGCACCCCGGGGGCCGGGAAGACGGCGATCCTGCGGTGGCTGGAGTGGGCGGGCCATCCGGTGGTCGAGGAGGCCGCGACGGACGTCATCGCGCTGCGGCAGGCCCAGGGCGAGCCGGAGCCGTGGACGGACCCGTCGTTCGTGGACGCGGTGGTCGACCTGCAGCGGCGGCGGCAGGAGGGGGCTGTCGGCCGACCGGGGGAGGTGCGGTTCTTCGACCGCTCGCCCGTGTGCACGTACGCCCTGGCGGTGTACCTCGGCCATCCGGTGACCCGAGCTCTCACCCGGGAGCTCGACCGCATCCGGGAGGCGGGGGTGTACGAGCGCCGGGTGTTCTTCGTGGAGAGCCCGGGCTTCGTCACCCCGTCCGAGGCCCGGCGCATCTCGTACGAGGAGTCGCTGCGGTTCGAGCGGATCCACCGGGGGGCCTATGCCGGGTTCGGGTACGTGTGCGTCCCGATCGCCCCGGGGCCCCTCGCCGACCGGGCGGCGGCCGTGGTGCGGCACGTCGGCGCGGACGCGACCCCGCACGGGAGCTGACGGTTCAGGCCGGGCCGCCGGCCTGCCGAGCCGCCTGCTCCACGCGGTCGTGGTGGGCCCGCCACCAGTCGGCGTCGCCGGGGGCGGTGTTGGCGCCGTCGGAACGCTGGCCGGTGGCGCCGTCCACGAGTTCGCGGACCAGGTCGGCGTGTCCCACGTGGCGGTGGGTCTCGGCGATCATGTGGACGAGTACCCGGTGCAGGGTCTGTTCGTGGCCGGCGCCGAACGGGACCTTGCCGACGGCGTCCAGCGGCAGGGCCTCGATGGTGGCGTCGGAGTGTGCCCAGACCCGCCGGTAGCGCCCGGTGATCTCCTCGGTGCTCTCGTCCGCCCGCGCCCACAGGTCGCCGTTCGGCTCGGTCCCACCGGTGATCCACACGGGGGCCGGTTCGGGGAAGGGGCGGCCGAAGGTGTCGCCGAAGTACAGGGCCTCGGCGCCGGTGACGTGCTTGACCAGGCCCAGCAGGTTGGTTCCGGAGGGGGTGAGCGGGCGGCGCAGGTCGTACTCGGAGAGGCCTTCGAGCTTCCAGAGCAGGGCGTCGCGGGCATCCTGGATGTAGATCCGGAGGTCGGTCTTGTCGTCTGTCACGGTCATGGGATCAGTCTGCTGATCACGGAATACCTGTCCATCGATTTCCCGCCCGCGAACGTCTGGCCAGGAGTCAACTCGTGCCAGGAACAACTCCGTTCGTCCGAGGCCGGATCCCTGGCCGAACCCCCGGCCGCCCCTGGCCGAACCCCCCGGTCGAACCCCTGGAGGAGCCGCCGTGGCAGACGGCCCCTGGTCCTGGGACGAGACGCTGTTCGCCGGAACAGCCGCCCACTGCACCCGCGGCAGGCTCCCGTACGCCCCCGGACTGGCGGAGGCGCTGGCCGAGGCGCTGGGGATCGCCGGGCGGGGGCGGCTGCTCGACGTGGGGTGCGGGCCGGGCAGGGGCTGCTGCCGCACGGCACACCGGACGGCGAGGCCGCCGTTCTCACCCGGGCGGGCTTCACCGGTCCGCAGCGGATCGTCGTCCCGGGCGGGCGACCGCTGGAGCGCACGGCCGACGAGGCGGTCGCGGGCGTCTTCTCGCTCTCCTCCTCGGCCCCGCACCTCTTCGCGGAGCGCCGCCCGGCCTTCGAGTCGGACCTCCGCGGCCTCCTCACCCGGACCTCGCCGTCGAGGCTCTTCTCGGAGCGGCAGCCGAGCAGCGAGGTGTTGATCCGGCGCACCGCAGAGGAGCGTTGACGGCCCGGCCCGGGGCGGGACGCAGAGCACGGCCGCACGGGACACCGGACATCGGGCACGGGACAGGAGGGCCGCCCCCGCCCCGACCCGGTCGACGCTCTCGCCACCGACGCAGGGGAAGCGGTCGGGGAGCAGCCGGGGAGCAGCCGGGGAGCGGTCAGCGGACGACGTCGAAGACCTGCTTCTGCAGGCCGTTCCCGTACACCTCGTGCTCGACCAGCTTCAGCTTCTGGGCGTCCTTGTCCGTCGTGCTGAACAGGCGCTTGCCGGCGCCGAGCAGCAGCGGGAAGACGAGCAGGTGGTAGCGGTCGATCAGACCGGCGTCCGAGAGGGCGCGGTTCAGGGCGGCGCTGCCGTGGACGATGATCGGGCCGCCCTCGGTCTCCTTCAGCGCGGCGACCTCGTCGAGCGAGCGCAGGATGGTGGTCCCGCCCCAGTTCGGCACCAGGTCGTCCTCGGTGAGGGTGGTGGAGACGACGTACTTCGGCAGCGTCCTGTAGCGGGCGAACTCCGGCATGTCCGGCCACACCGGGCTGAACGCCTGGTAGCTGACCCGGCCGAGCAGCATCGCGGTGGCCTCCTCCTGCTCCCGCCCCTTGATCTCGAACGCCTCGGGGAGGAACTCGATGTCCTTGAAGGTCCAGCCGGAGTTGCGGTAGCCGGGTTCGCCGCCGGGGCCCTCGACGACGCCGTCGAGCGAGATGAAGGCGGTGCTGATCAGGGTGCGCATGGGTGCTTCCTCGGTTCTCGTGCGGATCTGGAGCGGTCGGGCCGGGCAGGTCGGGTCAGGTAGGTCGGCCGTGTCGGTCAGGCTGGCTCGGGCCGGTCGGGCCGGGGAGGTCCGAACGGCCGGAAGGAGCAGGTCGGCCGAGGACCCCGGACAGCCACTGCTGCCAGGCGGCCTCGGCCCCGTCCGGAGCCGGGCCGAAGAGGTGGTGGAACATCAGCACCAGGCCGGAGCCGTGGTGGAAGGTGTAGAGCCCGTCGGCGGTGCGGACCTCGAAGCGTTCGTCGTCCGCCCAGGCCACCTCGCCGTCCAGCGGGGGCAGGCCCGCTGGTTCGCCGTGGACCCGCGTGCCCGCGGTGACCGGGAGCGGCAGCGACAGGGCGTGGGCGAGGAGGGCCCGGACCTCCGGTTCCGGCCGGCCGGCCGACGGCGCGGCGGCGAAGACGGGGACGGCGGTGCGCCCGGGGAAGTGGGTGAGGTACTCGCGCAGCGTGTGGAGGTGGAAGGGCCAGCCGCGGCGCAGCGCGTCGTACTCGTCCTGCCAGTCGTCGCCGAGCAGGCCGCTGTGGACGACGCGGAGCACGGTGGCACCGCCGTCCCGGCCCTCGATCAGGTACTCGAAGGCCATGAACCGGCCGTCCTCGCCGGCGGCCGTACGGGTGGCCAGGCGCTTGCCGGGCTCGTAGGCGGTGACGACCGCCTCCGCGCGGTGGCCCCCGGTCTCCATGACGGCGGTGCCGCCCTCGCGCGGGTCCAGTTCGTTGCGGCCCATGAACCAGGAGTCGATCCCCGGTCCGGTGGCGATCGCCTCCCAGACCTGTTCCGAGCTCGCCGGGAGGGAGGTCTCCAGCTCGATCTCGAACGGGTGGGTCATCGTGGGTTCTCCTGGTTCGGTGCGGTTCCGGCGCCTTCTGCCGCGCTGCCGGCGGCGTCGGTCTCCGGCGCGCTCCCGGCCGGTTCGGTCCCGGTCCCGGCCCCGGTCGCCCCTGCCCCCGCCTCCGCCCCGGGCTGTGCGGAGGGGATCTGGTGGAGTCCGACCACCACCCGGTGGCTGCGGCCCCCGGGGGCGGACTCGTCGTGGTAGCGGCTGACGAGGGCGGCCACGGACTGGGCCAACTCCTCGGCGAAGGCGGCCCGGTCGGCCGCGGAGGCGAACCGCACCTGCGCGTCGATGCCGAAGGTGGCGACCCGCCGCCGGGCCCGGGAGGCGCCGGTCAGCAGGGACCCGACCTCCTGCACCAGACGGGAGCCGAGCGCCAGCAGCCAGCGGGCGGAGAGCTGGTCGGGGGAGCGGGCGGGGTCCGGGCTCATGGCGGCCAGGACGCCGGGGGAGATCACGTAGGAGGCCGCGGTGGCGCGGTACACCCGTTCGGTGACGTTGCCCTTGCGGCGTTCCTCGGCGAGTTCGACGAGGCCGTGCCGCTCCAGTTCCTTCAGGTGGTAGTTGACCTTCTGCCGGGGCAGCCCCAGCCGGGCGGCCAGCATGGCGGCCGAGCCGGGCTCGGTCAGGGCGGCGAGGAGGCGTGACCGCATGGGGTCCAGCGAGGCCTCGGCCGCAGCGGGTTCTTCGATCACGGCGACTTCCAGCACCGTTCCAGCCTCCGACCGACAAAAAAATTTGTCAAGGAAAAAACGCTTGTCGGTACCCGGTCGGGCGAGTGCCGCCGCCCGGCCGGCGGAACACGGGGTCGCGGGGCGGAGGCCCGGACTTCGACGGGACGAGCCCTCCCGCCACCACCTCTCGGCCTCCGCCCTCCTGCCTCCGTCCTCCCGCCGCCGTCACCCCTCGGTGCCCGCCGCCCCTCGACCCGCGCCCTTCCGCCCCCGCCGCCCTCCGGTGGGAGCCGCTCAGACGGTGGAGCCCGTGAACGCCGACCGCGCCTCCTCCCCGTGCCCGTCGTGGTGGTCGGCGACGGCCGGCTTGCACCGGCCGTCCTCGCAGGAGCGCTGGAGGCGGCCCCGCGAGACGGTCTGCGCCAGGCCGATCGCCCAGCACGTCGGGCAGCCGCGCAGGGCGAGCAGGCCGACCGGCAGGAGGGCCAGGCCGACCGGCCCGACCGCCGGGACGAGGGCGACCGAGCCGATCAGCGAGCCGATGCCCACCACGCCGCGCACGACGTGTTCGGTCAGGGACTTGCTCGCGAAGTCGGGCCCCCCGGGGCCGGTGGCGGTTCCGGGCTTCGCTGCGGTCGTCGTTCCGGTCATCGTTTCCTCCACGGGCGGATTCAGGTGGTGGGCCGCAGCGTCCGGTGGACCGCCGAACGGGCCCGGTGCAGACGGGACTTCATCGCCGCCGTGCTGAGGCCCAGTGCGTCGGCGACCATCCGGCCGCTGTGGCCCTGGACGTCCCGCATGATCAGCACTCGGCGCTGGTCGGGGGGCAGGGCGGCGACCGCGGCCGCCACCGTGCCGGCTTCCAGGCGGCGCAGGGCGGCCTCCTCGGCGGAGTCCACGCAGACGTCCTGTCGCAGCAGCGGTGCGCCGTGGTCCCGCAGCCGGGTCCGTGCGCGCCGGAGGCACTCGTTGCGGACGATGCGGAACATCCAGGACGCCAGGGCGCCGGAGGCCCGCAGCATCCCGATCTTGCGGTACAGGATGATCAGGGCCTCCTGGGCCGCGTCCTCCGCGTCCTCGGGGGTGGCGCAGAGGGAGTGGGCGAACCGCTGCACATTGGGGTGCGATCCCGACACCAGCGCGGCGATCGAGTCGACGTCGCCGGCCTGCGCGGCGGCGATCAACTGCTCGCCGGGCCAGGTCGATTCAGCCACGCCCGGCTCGCTTGCGCTTCACGGCCAGCGTGCAGGTGCAGAGCAGCACCAGGGCGACGGCGATGCCGATTCCGATGATCATCACTACCTCCGGATCCCGTACCCGACGTTTGTCGGAACGTTTATAAGAGGCGCGGGCCACTCCAAAGGATTCGGCCCGCGCCGCAGAAAGTCGTCCGGGTTCCCGGCGGGGCGCCGACGGCCGTGCCGCGGCCCGTACGGCCTGCGCGAGCGGCCGGGCGCACGGAGAGTGACGGGTGGGTTGACCAGGTCGGACTTGAATCTTTGCGAACGAATGTTCGATCCTGGGGGTGTGCCCGTTTTCGAATCTGTTTTCGAATCCACCGCCGAGCAGCCCGCACGCCCCGTGCTCCGCCCGGTGGCGTCCCCGGCTGCCGCGCCGGGGGAGCGGGGTGAGCCGGGGGAACGGGGAGAGCGAGAGGGACGGGCGACACCGGCCACCGGGCGGACGGCGGAGCCCCGGGGGCTGCTGCCGGTGCCGTCCGCACTGCGGGAGGTGCTGCCCGACGCCGGGCTGCGCCGGGGGACGGCGGTGTCGGTGGCGGGCGGGGACACCGGGCTGCTGCTGGCGCTCGCCGCCGGGGTGAAGGAGACCGAGGGCGGCTGGGCCGCGGCGGTCGGACTGCCGGACCTGGGGCTGGCCGCCGCCGAGGGGTACGGACTGGACCTGCGGCGGCTGCTGGTCGCGGACGATCCGGGGCCGCACTGGGCCGAAGTGGTCTCGGTGCTGGCCGGCGCGGTCGAGCTGATCATGCTGCGCCCGGACGGGCCGGTGCCGCCGAAGCTGGCCGCCCGGCTGGCGGCGGTGCTGCGGCGCAGCGGCTGCGTGCTGCTGGTCGCCGGACCGTGGCCGGGCGCGGTGCTGCGGCTGGGGGTGCGCTCCGGGCGCTGGTTCGGGCTGGGCGACGGCCACGGGCAGCTCGTCGGCCGGCAGGTGGAGGTGGTGGCCGAGGGCCGCGGCTCGGCGGTGCGCGGCCGGACGGCCCGGCTCTGGCTGCCCGACGAGCACGGCGCGGTGCGCCCGCTCCAGGAACAGCCGCGACAGGGACGGCCGCAGCCGGTGGCGGAACCGGCGACGCCGGCACTACCGGCGCTACCGGCGCTACCGGCACTACCAGCGCTACCGGCACTACCAGCGCTACCGGCACTACCGGCGATACCGGTGGCGGAGCCGATGGCACCCCGTGTGGCGGCGGTGGTCTGAGATGGCGGACGACGGAACCCCCCGGGTGCTGGTGGTCTGGTGCCCGGACTGGCCGGTGGTGGCCGTGGCCGTCACCGGCGACGACCCGGTCGCGGTGACCGAGGGCGGGCGGATCCTCGCCTGCTCGGCGGGCGCCCGGGCGGCCGGGGTGCGGCAGGGACAGCGGCTCAAGCTGGCCCAGCGGCTCTGCCCGGAGCTGGAGCTGCGCGACCGCGACCCGGAGGCGGAGACCCGCCGCTTCGAGCCGGTGGTCGCGGCGGTGGAGGCGTTCACGCCCCGGGTGGAGGTGATCCGTCCGGGACTGTGCGCGATCCCGGTGAAGGGCCCGGGCCGCTACTTCGGCGGCGAGGAGGCGCTGGCCGGCAAGGTCGGCAGAGCGGTGGCGGACGCCCTCGGACGTCCCCTCGTCCCGGACGCCGTCCCGGGCGCGGTGGCCGTCGAGGCCCGACCGGCAGCCGCTTCCCGACCGGCAGCCGCTTCCCGACGGGCAGCCGCTTCCCGGCCCGAAACCGCCCCGCAGACCCGGGCGGCCCGGGACGCAGCAGCCGCCCCGCAAACCCGGACCGCTCCGGCCGAAGCCGCCCCGCAGGCCCGGGTCGGTGTCGCCGACGGCCTGTTCGCCGCCGTGCTCGCCGCCCGGGCCGGAGTGCTGGTCCCGGCCGGCCGGACGGCGGAGTTCCTCGCCCCGTACCCGGTGAGCGCGCTGGGCGACGAGACGCTGGCCGAACTGCTGGGGCGGCTCGGCCTGCCCACCGTCGGGGCCTTCGCCGCCCTGCCGGCCGAGTCGGTCGCGGACCGCTTCGGCCCGTCCGGGACGGTCGCGCACCGGCTGGCCCGCGGCTTGCAGCCGCGCCCGCTGGTGCCGCGCGACGAGGAGCCGGACCTTGCTGTCGAGCAGCGCTTCGACCCGCCGGAGCCGCTGGCGGAGCCGCTGGTGTTCGTCGCCCGCACGCTGGCCGAGCAGTTGCACCGGCGGCTGGCCGGGGCCGGGCTGACCTGCCGCCGGGTGGCCGTCGAGGTGGCCTGCGCGGACGGTCGGACGGCCTCCCGGCTGTGGCGGCACGAGGGCCGGCTGTCCGCGACGGCGCTGGCCGAGCGGGTCCGTTGGCAGCTGCAGGCCTGGCAGGGCGCGGGCACCTTCGCCGGCAACGGGGAAGGCGGGGAGGACACGGGCTTCACCCTGCTCCGGCTGGCCCCCGACGGCCTCTCCCCGGACCAGGGCCGCCAGCTCGCGCTGTGGGGCCAGGCCGTCGCGGACGACCGGGTGGAGCGCGCGGTCGCCCGGGTGCAGGCGGTGCTCGGCCACGCGGGGCTGCGCCGGATCGAGCCGGCCGGCGGGCGCGGCCCGGGCGAGCAGGCGGTCAAGGTGCCGTGGGGCGAGCCGTACGAGGCGGCGGTGGCGGCCGACGCGCCCTGGCCGGGGCGGCTGCCGGAGGTGTGGCCCGCCGTGGTGCTGCGGGAGCCCGCGCCGGTGCGGGTGCTGGACGGGGCCGGGCAGCCGGTCACGGTGGACGGCCGGGCGGGGGTGTCGGCCCGGCCGGCCCTGGTCGTGGTCCGGGGCCGGGAGGAGCGGGTGGACGGCTGGACCGGTCCCTGGCCGGCGGTCGAGTACTGGTGGGACCAGTCGCTGGCCCGGCGCCGGGCGCGGTTCCAGGTCGTGGTGGGCGGTGGCCGGGCGCTGCTGCTCACCGTGGAGGGGGGTGCCTGGTACCTGGAGGCCGGCTACGACTAGCGGTCGGCCCGGACCCGGGGGGAGTGGAACGAGCACGAGAACGACGAAGGCAACCCCCGATGGGCTTCACCAGCCACCCCACCCTCCCCTGGAGCGAGCTGCACCGCCGGCTGACCGGCGCGGCGCCGGACCGCACGGTCGTCCCGCTGCGCCGCCCCGCTCCCGAGCCTGCCCCCGCTCCGGCGGAGCCCGGGTGGGGTCCCGGCCCCGGCCCCGGGAGGGCCGCCGAGCCCTGGGCCGAGCTGCACGTCCACTCCGCCTTCAGCTTCCTGGACGGCGCCAGCGACCCGGAGGACCTGGTCGCCGAGGCGGTCCGGCTGGGCGTGGAGAGCCTCGCGATCACCGACCACGACGGCCTGTACGGGGCCGTCCGGCTCGCCGAGGCGGCCCGGGGCACGGGCCTGGCCACCGTGTTCGGCGCCGAGCTGACCGTCCGCGACGGCGGGGCGGAGGAGCACCTGCTGGTCCTCGCCCGCGACCCGGCCGGCTACCGCCGCCTCTCCGCCGCGATCGCCGCCGCCCAGCTGGCCGGCGGCGCCAAGGGCGATCCGGTGTACGACCTCGCGGCGCTCGCCGGGGCGCACGACGGCCACTGGGCGGTGCTCACCGGCTGCCGGCTCGGCCGGGTCCCCGCCGCGCTGCCCGACCGGGGCGAGGCCGAGCGCCGGCTCCGTACCCTCGCCGAGGCGTTCGGCCGCGAGAACGTCCACGTCGAGCTGATCGACCAGTGGCTGCCCGGCGACGACCGGCGCAACGACGCCCTCGCCGCCCTCGCGGCGACGGCGCGGCTTCCCGTCGTCGCCTCCACCAACGCCCACCACGCCGGCCCCGCCCAGGGCCGCCTCGCGCAGAGTCTCGCCGCGCTGCACGACCGCCGCACGCTCCAGGACGCGGTCGGCTGGACCAGGGCGGCCGGCAGCGCGCACCTGCGCTCGGGCCGCGAGATGGCCGGCCGGCTGGCCCGCTTCCCCGGGGTGCAGCGGGCCACCGCCGAACTCGGCCGGGCCTGCGCCTTCGACTTCGCCCGGCTGGATCCGGAGCTGCCCGGTTTCCCCGTGCCCGAGGGCGAGAGCGAGATCAGCCACCTGCGCGCCCTGGTCGCGGCCGGCGGCCCGGGCCGCTTCGGCCCCGGCAACGCCGCCGCCCGCCGCCAGCTCGGCCGGGAGCTGGACGTGATCGAGGACCTCGACCTGGCCGGCTACTTCCTGATCGTGCACGACATCGTGGACTTCTGCCGGAGCCGGGACATCTGGTGCCAGGGCCGCGGCTCGGCCGCCAACTCGGCGGTCTGCTACGCCCTCGGGATCACCGCCGTCGACCCGATCCACTACAAGCTGCTGTTCGAACGCTTCCTCTCCACAGCCCGGGACGGGCCGCCCGACATCGACCTGGACATCGAGAACCGCCGCCGCGAGGAGGTCATCCAGTACGTCTACGGCCGCTACGGGCGCGAGCACGCCGCCCAGGTCGCCAATGTGATCACCTACCGGCCCCGGCTGGCGATCCGCGACGCAGCCCGGGTGCTCGGCTACCCGCAGGGGCAGGTGGACGCGTTCAGCCGGCAGACCGACTTCCGCTCGGCCCCCGGCGCGGACGCCGTCATCCCCGCCGACGTGCTCCAGCTCGCCACCCAGCTGCACGGCCTGCCCCGGCACCTGGGCATCCACTCGGGCGGCATGGTGCTCACCCGGGAGCCGATCGGCGAGATCTGCCCCACCGAGTGGGCCCGGATGCCCGGGCGCTCCGTGCTCCAGTGGGACAAGGAGTCCACCGCCGGTGCCGGCCTGGTGAAGATCGACCTGCTCGGCCTCGGCATGCTGGCCGCCCTGCACGACGCCTGCGACCTGGTCGCGGAGCACCACGGTCTGCGCTACGACCTGGCCACCATCCCGGACGACGACAAGGGCGTGTACGCGATGCTGCGCCGGGCCGACACCGTCGGCGTGTTCCAGGTCGAGTCCCGGGCGCAGATGGCGACCCTGCCCCGGCTCAAGCCGGACCACTTCTACGACCTGGTGGTCGAGGTCGCGCTGATCCGCCCCGGACCGATCCAGGGCGGTTCCGTCCACCCGTACCTGCGCCGCCGCGCCGGGGCGGAGCCGGCCGGCTGCCCGCACCCGCTGATGGAGAACGCGCTCGGCAAGACCCTGGGGGTGCCGCTGTTCCAGGAGCAGATGATGCAACTCGCCATCGACTGCGCCGGGTTCACCCCGGCCGAGGCCGACCGGCTGCGGCAGGCGATGGGCGCCAAGCGCTCGCACGAGCGGGTCGCCCGGCTGCGCGACCGGCTGCTGGGCGGGATGGCCGAGCGCGGCATCCCGCCCGAGGTGGCGGAGGACGTCTACGGCAAGATCGAGGCCTTCTCCAACTACGGCTTCCCGGAGAGCCACGCGATCAGCTTCGCCTACCTGGTGTACGCCAGCGCCTGGCTGAAGCACCACTTCCCGGCGGCCTTCACCTGTGCCCTGCTGGCCAACCAGCCGATGGGCTTCTACTCGCCGCTCAGCCTGGTCGCGGACGTCCGCCGGCACGGCGTGCGGGTGCGCGGGGTGGACGTCAACGCCAGCGGGGCGCGGCCGACCCTGGAACCGTACCGGGGGCCGACCCCGAAGCCGCCACTGACGGCAGGGCGCCCGCAGCCGGCGATCCGGCTCGGCCTGGAGACGGTGCGCGGCATCGGCACCCCGCAGGCCGAGGCGATCGTGGCCGGGCAGCCGTACGCGGACCTGGAGGACTTCGCCCGCCGCACCGGCCTGCCCGGGCCCGCCCTGGAGGCGCTGGCGACGGCCGGGGCCTTCGACTGCCTCGGGTTGACGAGGCGTCAGGCACTTTGGGAGGCGGGGGCGTTCGCCGGGATCTCGGCCGATCTGATCCCCGGCACCACGCCCGGCGCCGAGGCGCCGGAGCTGCCCGGGATGAGCCCGGTCGAGGAGACCATCGCCGACCTGTGGGCCACCGGCACCTCCGCCACCAGCCACCCGCTCCAGCACCTGCGCGCCCGGCTGGAGCGCGGCGGCGCACTCTGCGCCGACCGGCTCCCGGACGTACCGCCGGGAACGGCGGTGGTGGTCGGCGGCCTGGTCACCCACCGGCAGCGGCCGCCGACGGCCGGCGGGGTGCTCTTCCTCAGCCTGGAGGACGAGACCGGGCTGATCAACGTGATCTGCAACCGCCCGGTCTGGGAGTCCCAGCGCCGCACCGCCCTGGACCGGGCCGGGCTGCTGGTCCACGGGCACATCGAGCGCGACCGGGGCGCCACCAACCTGATCGCCACCCGGCTCGCCCCGCTCCGGATCGGCCTCTGAGCGGATCGGCCCCTACGCCTGCGCCTCCGGCTGCCGCCCCTTGCCCGGTGCCCCGGCGAAGGCCTGGGCGATCGGGAGCCAGGCGGTGGCGACCGGCCCGGTGGCGGTGAGGGCGAGGTCGTCCCGGTGGCGGCGCTGGGTCACCAGCAGGCAGAGGTCCAGGGCGGGGCCGGACACCACGTCATCGGCCCCGGCCGGGCCGATGGACCAGGTCCCGCCGTCCGGCGCGGTCAGGTCGAGCCGGACCGGCTGCTCGGGCGCGGGCAGTCCGTGCAGGGTGAAGGCGAAGCCCAGGGTGCGCAGCCCCAGGTGGGCGATGTGCCGCAGCCGGTCGGTGGGCTCACGGGTGGCGCCGAGTGCGTCCGCGACGTCCTGGCCGTGCGCCCAGGTCTCCATCAGCCGGGCGGTGGCCATCGAGGCGGGCTTCATCGGCGGGCCGAACCAGGGCAGCCGGACGTCGGCCGGGGCGGCGGCGAGTGCGGCCAGCACCTGCGCCCGACCGGCCCGCCAGCGGGCGAGCAGTGCCGCGGGCTCGTCGGTCGCACCCGTGCGGGCGCCCTCCTCGACCGGGTCGGTGCCGGCCGCCACCAGCTCGGTGAAGCGTCCGCCGAGCGAGGCGCCGAAGCCCTCCGGGTCGCGTGCGGCCAGGGCCGTCCAGTCGTCGGTCCAGGCCAGGTGGGCGATCTGGTGCGCCACCGTCCAGCCCTCGGCGGGCGTCGGGCGGGCCCAGCCCCCGGCGGGCAGCCCGGCGACCAGGTCGTCCAGCACCGCGCTCTCGTCCCGCAGGTCCGTCAGCAGTCCACCCAGGACGTCGCCCGGGGCGTTCGGGTCGGTCATCGGTTTCCCTCCGGTCGAAGGCGGTTGCCGTCCGGCAGTTGCTACCCACCGGTAGCGTACGGGCGCACCCTATGCCCGCCCGGCCGCCGGTGTCCGCGACTCCACGAAACACGCATGTCAGGACTCTCGCCACCGGCCCCACCGCGTGTGACAATTCCGCGATGACCAGGGCTGCGGACCCCCACCTTGCGCAACCCGTCGCCGACGCTGCGCGACCCGACGACCCCGAACTGGCCGCGCGCGCCGCCGAGCTGGTGCGGGACGCCGTGCTCGGTGACCTCGCCCGCCGGGTGGTGGCCGAGTGCGGCGCCGACGTCGGCCTGGTCGGCGTGCCCGAGCCGCTGCCCGGCAGCCGCCCCGACGGCGAGGGCATGGTGCTGCGGCACTGGGCCGGCACCCGGGCCGACCTGCTGCACGACGTCCCCGTCCCGGCCGGACTCGGCCTCGGCGGCCGGGCGCTCGCCGAGCGCGCGCCGACCTGGGTGCCCGACTACCGTGCGGCGACGACGATTTCGCACCACTACGACGCGGCCGTGGCCGCCGAGGACCTGTACGCGATGCTCACCGTCCCGCTGATGGACGGCGGCACCGTGCACGGCGTGGTGTACGCCTCGCTGCGCACCGTCGTCCCGTTCGGGGACGTGCGGATCTCCGCGGTCGGCACGCTGGCGAGGGCGGCGGCCCGGGCGCTCGCCGGGGCCGCCGCCTGGAGTCGCGAGCGGCCCCGGAAGTCCGCCCCCGTACCGCCGTTGACCCCGCGCGAGCACGAGGTGCTGCGCTGGGCGGCGACCGGCCGGACCAACCCGGAGATCGCCGCCCGACTGGGCCTGACCTGCAACACGGTGACGGGCTACCTCAAGTCCGCGATGCACAAGCTCGGCGTCCGCAACCGGACCGAACTCGCCCTCGCGGCAAGGGAGTCGGGGCTCGTCAGTTGACCTGGCGCTCCCGCCCGGTCCAGTACGGCTCGCGCAGCCGGAACTTCTGCAGCTTCCCGGTGGCGGTGCGCGGCAGGGCGTCCCGGAACTCCACCGTGGTGGGCGACTTGTAGCCGGCCAGCCGCTGCTTGCAGTGCGCGATCAACTCGGCCTCGGTGACCGCCTCGTGGCCCTCCCGGAGCACCACCAGCGCCTTCACCGTCTCGCCCCACTTCTCGTGCGGCACGCCGATCACCGCCGTCTCGGCGACCGCCGGGTGGTCGTACAGGCAGTCCTCCACCTCGATCGAGGAGACGTTCTCCCCACCGCTGATGATGACGTCCTTCTTGCGGTCGGAGATGGTCAGCTGCCCGTCCGTGAGGGTGCCGCCGTCGCCGGTGTGGAACCAGCCGTCCCGCAGCGCCTCGGCCGAGGCCTCCGGCTGCTGCCAGTAGCCGTCCAGCACGGTGTTGGAGCGCACCAGCACCTCCCCGGAGGGATCCACCCGCAGCTGGGTGCCGAGCGCCGGGGCGCCCGCCTGCACCAGCTTCTCGGCCCGTTCGGCGGCCGGCAGCGCGTCCCACTCGGCCCGGGTGCGGTTGACCGTGACGGCGGGGGAGGTCTCGGTCAGGCCGTACAGCTGCATGAACTCCCAGCCCAGCTGCTCCTCGACCTGCTGCACCACCGAGGTCGGCGGCGGGGCGCCGGCCACGATCATCCGCACCCGGTCCCGGCCGGGCACCGGGCCGTCCAGGTCGGCGGCCGCGTCCAGCACCATCTGGACCACGGCCGGCGCGCCGGACAGGAAGGTCACCCCGTGCCGCTCGACCCGGCGCAGGATCTCCGCGCCGTCCACCTTGCGCAGCACGATGTGCCGGGCGCCCAGGCCGGTGAGCGAGAACGGCAGGCCCCAGCCGTTGGCGTGGAACATCGGCAGGGTGTGCAGGTAGACGTCCCGGTCGTTCGCGCCGTAGTGCAGGCCCATCAGCGTCGCGTTCAGCCAGATGTTGCGGTGGGTGAGCTGAACGCCCTTGGGGCGGGCGGTGGTTCCGCTGGTGTAGTTGATGGTGGCGGTGTCGTTCTCGTCCACCGCGTACCGCCGCGGGGTGCCGTCGAAGTCGTACAGCACGGCGTCGCTGTCCGCGCCCAGCACGAACTTGTGCTTGGCGACCACCCCGTGCAGGGAGTCGGCGACCTCGGGGTCGACCAGCAGCACCGAGGCGCCGCTCTGCTCGACGATGTACGACACCTCCTCGGCCTTCAGCCGGAAGTTCACCGGCACCAGCACCCGGCCGTGCCCGCTCACCCCGAAGAAGGAGGTCAGCAGCCGGGCCGAGTTGTGCGAGACGACCGCGACCCGCTCGCCCGGCCCGACGCCGAGCCGGTCCAGCCCGGCGGCCTGGGCGCGGGCCAGCTCGGCGACCCTGCGGTAGCTCAGCTCGCCCCAGGATTCGGCCGGCTGCACCGGCTCGTCGACGATGCCGACCCGGTCGCCGTAGACCAGCTCGGCCCGGTCGAGGAAGTCCATCACGGAGAGTGGAATCTGCATGCGCCCACTGTCCTCCCCCGTCCGCGCCCTGCACACCCCCGAACGGGGGTGTCACCCGCCCGTGGGCGCCGGGCCGGTGTCCACGGGCACCGGATCCGCCTCCCCGGCCGCCGTCAGCGCCGCCACCAGCCGGTCCCGGGCCTCCGTCTGGGCGGCGATCCGCCGCTCCAGCACCGCCAGCCGCTCCCGGGCGATCCCCAGCACCCGGGCGGACGGCCGGCCCGCCAGCACGTCCCCGTCCAGGCACCCCAGCAGCGGCCGGAGGTCCTCCAGGGTGAGCCCGGCGGCGACCAGCGCGCGGATGTTGCGCACCCGGACGACCGCCGACCCGCCGTACTCGCGGTAGCCGTTCGGCGCCCGCCCGGACTCGATCAGCCCGGCCTGCTCGTAGTGCCGCAGAGCGCGCGCGGTACTGCCCGTCCGGGCCGCCAGCTCGCCGATCCGCACCGTCACCCGTCCCCTCCCGGTCAGCCCACCAGCGCGCCGCCGTCCACCGAGAACACTACGCCGGTCACGAACGAGGCCTGCGGCGAGGCCAGTTGGGTGATCGCCCAGGCCACCTCCGCCGGGCGGCCGATCCGGCCCAGCGGGGTGTGCTCGATCTGCCACCGCCGGATCGCCGCCCGCTGCTCGGGGCCGTACCCGGAGTGCTCGCCGATCGGCGTGTCGATCGCCCCGGGCGCCACCGCCACCACCCGGACCCCGCGCGGCGCCAGCTCCACCGCCCAGCTGCGGGTGACCGTCTCCAGCGCCGCCTTGCTCGCCGCGTACACCGAGTTGCCCGGCCAGCCCCGCTGCCCGACGGCCGTGCTGATGTTGACCACCACGCCCCGGCTCCGCTCCAGCTCGGGCAGCGCGGCCTGCCCGAGCAGCACCGGGGCGACCAGGTTGGTGGCCAGCAGCGCCTCGACACCCGTCCGGTCGAAACCGCCGAGGCCCTGCCGGCTCCGCACGATCGCGGCATTGTTGACCAGCACGTCCAGCCGCCCGAACCGTTCCACGGCCACCCGGACGATCTCCTCCGGCGCGTCCGGCCCGGTCACGTCCGCGGTCAGCGGCTCGATCAGAGCCGGGTGCGCGGCCGCCGTCCCGGCCAGCGGTTCGAGCCGCCGTCCCACCGCCAGCACCCGCGCCCCCTCGGCCGCGAAGGCCCGCGCCGTCTCCCGCCCGATCCCCGTCCCGGCCCCGGTGACCACCACGACCCTGCCCCGCGTCCCGCTCTCGTCGTTCATGGCCCCACCCTGCGACCCTGCCGCCAACGTCAGGGTCAAGTGGGAGCCCCGTCCGCCGCTCGCCGAACCCGCCGTTCGCGCCCCGGCCTGCTAGGAAGGTCGCAACGCACGGTCCAACCACGGGGAGCACACCCATGAACGACCAACGGTCCGGCCCGCTCTACGAGGCCGTCGGCGGCATCGACGCCCTGCGCCGGCTCAGCCGCACCTTCTACCGGGGCGTCCTCGCCGACCCCCTGCTCGCCCCGGTCTTCGCCGACTTCACCCCCACCCACATCGAGCGCGTCGCGGTCTGGCTGGCCGAGGTCTTCGGCGGCCCGGCCGGTTTCACCGGTGAACTGGGCGGTCACCAGGCGCTGCTCCGCGCCCACCTGGGCCTGGCCATCACCGAGGAGCAGCGGCTGCGCTGGATGGAGCTGATGGCCGAGGCCGTCCGCGCGGAGCTGCCCGAGGACGAGCTGCTGCGCCGCCGGGTGCTGGAGTACTTCGACTGGGGCACCGGGATCGCCGAGGACGTCTCCGCCTCCCCGGTCGGCACCGACCTCGGCGATCCCGGCCCGACCCCGCGCTGGGGCTGGGAGGGCCTCAAGTGACCGTCGCCGCACTGCCGATGGCCGAAGGCCTGCTGCTGCGCCCCTTCGAGGACGCCGACGCGCCGGCCCTGATCGAGGCCTACCGGGACGAGACCCTGCGCCGCTTCCTCCGCACCCTGGTGGACGACGCCGACCAGGCCGCGCACTGGCTGCGCGCCCAGGAGGAGGGCCGGGCGGCCGGCACCCGGTACAGCTTCGCCGTCCTGGACGGCGGCGGGCTGGTCGGCAACGTCGCGCTCAAGTACCCCACCCCCGGCGGGGGGACGGCCGAGGTGGGGTACTGGACGACCGCCCCGGCCCGCGGCCGGGGCGTGGCCCCGCGCGCGGTGGAGGCCCTCACCACCTGGGCCTTCGCCGTCTTCGCCGGGGACGGCCTGCGCCGGATCGACCTGCTCCATGCGGGCGACAACCACGCCTCCTGCCGGGTCGCGGAGAAGAGCGGCTACGCCTTCACGGAGATCGTCCCGGCCTTCCCGCCGTACCCGCTGGACGGGCACCGGCACTCCCG
Organism: Kitasatospora sp. NPDC054795; assembly: GCF_053611565.1. Lineage (NCBI taxonomy): Bacteria > Bacillati > Actinomycetota > Actinomycetes > Kitasatosporales > Streptomycetaceae > Kitasatospora > Kitasatospora sp. NPDC054795. Next base: position 20,861 of record NZ_JBSHAP010000019.1, on the reverse strand, counting down.
GAAAAGGCTGGACGAAATCGAACGGTGCAGGTGAGAGTGGACACATGGCTTCTCTGGTACGACATGTGACGATCGACTGCGCCGACCCGCACGCCCTGGCCGTCTTCTGGGCCCGGGCGCTGGAGGGCACCCTGGGCGAGGACGACAACCCCGGCGACGACGAGGCGCTGGTGGACTCGGCCGGCGCCTCGCTGCTCTTCATCCGGGTGCCCGAGGGCAAGTCGGTGAAGAACCGGACCCACCTCGACCTCCAGCCGCAGGACCGCGGCCGGGACGAGGAGGTGGAGCGGCTGGTCGCCCTGGGCGCCACCGTGCTGGCCGACCACCGCACCCCGGACGGCAAGGGCTGGGTCACCCTGGCCGACCCCGAGGGGAACGAGTTCTGCGTCGAGCGCAGCCAGGCCGAGCGGGTCGCGACCGGGGCCGCCTGACCGGCCGGCCTCAGTCCGGCCAGTCGCCCACGGCCGCCCGCCAGATCCACGAGGACGTGCGCGGGCGGCCGTTCAGTTCCCCGCGCCCGGTGCACCAGAGCAGGACCTCCGCCGGGTGGGCGGCCGGCTCCTGCGGCGCGTGCGGGAAGAGCCGGTCGAGCACGAGGCGGCACAGCTCGGCGGGCGGCCGCCAGGGCAGTCCGAGGCCGCTGGTGATGTCGTGGGTGTGCAGCAGGGTCTCGGCGACGCCCATGGCGGCGAAGCCGGGCGGATCGCAGGGCCCGTGGTGGTAGGCGCGCAGCTCGGGCGGGGCGGCATCCAGGGCGGTGGCGAGGAGCTGTCCGGCGGCGGTGACCACGGTGAGCACCTGGGCCGGGTCGGCCTCGGGCCGGACGGTGAGGTCCAGCGGGAGGTAGCGGTCCCGGGGTCGGGCGGCGAGCTGGCCGGCGTAGGCGAGCAGGTCGTGGGCGATGTGGGCGGCGGTGTCGCGGCAGCTCCACTCCAGGAGCCCGGCGGGCAGGCCCCAGTCGCGGTCCGCGGTGTGCGGGGCGAGGACCGCCAGTGAGGCTTCCAGGGCGGTTCGTACGGCGTCGCCGTTGCGCATGATCACTCCTTCGACGGAGCGTCACACGATAGCCCGGGCGCTGGGGTCCGGGCAGTCCGGGTGCACCGGCGGGCGCCCCGCCCGCCGTTCCTCGTGCGGAATCCAGGGAGGTTCCGCACGAGGGGTTCAGCCCAGCTGGATCGAGCGCTTGGCCAGGCCCATCCAGAACCCGTCGATGACGCTGCGCTGGCTGTCCAGGTCGCTCTCGCCGGCGCCGAGGGTGACGAACAGCGGGGCGAAGTGCTCGGTGCGGGGGTGGGCGAGGCGTCCGGCCGGGGCCTTGTGCTCGAAGTCGAGCAGCGCGTCCAGGTCGTGGGCCTCCAGGGCGCGCCGGCCCCAGTCGTCGAACTCGGCCATCACCGAGGTGACCCGACCGTCGTTGCTGAGCGCCCGGAGGTTGTGGGTGAAGAAGCCGCTGCCGACGATCAGCACGCCCTCGTCGCGGAGCGGGGCGAGCTTGCGGCCGATCTCCATCAGCCGCTGCGGGTCGAGGGTGGGCAGCGAGACCTGGAGCACCGGGACGTCGGCGTCCGGGTACATCTCCACCAGCGGGACGTACGCGCCGTGGTCGAGTCCGCGCTCGGGGATGTCCTGGACGGGCGTGCCGGGGGCGCGCAGCAGCTTGCGCACGCGTTCGGCGAGTTCCGGTGCGCCGGGGGCGGCGTACTGGACCCGGTAGTAGTGCTCGGGGAAGCCCCAGAAGTCGTACACCAGCGGGACGGTGGTGACGGCGCCGAGGGCGAGCGGGGCCTCCTCCCAGTGGGCGGAGACCATGAGGACCGCCTTGGGCCGGGGCAGGTCGGCGGACCAGGCGGCCAGTTCGCCCGGCCAGACCGGGTCGTCGGCCAATGGCGGCGCGCCGTGCGACAGGTACAGGGCGGGCATGCGCTCGGGGGCCGCGGTGCTCATGGCGTCCTCCTCGGGACCGTTCGACAGGGGGTAGTTCAAATTTGAACCGTCTACGGGATCGACGGTACACCTTCGTTCGAATTTGAACAACAGGAGTAGGCTTCACCCCATGTCCTCACTGAACGAACCCCGCTGGCTGGACCCGGACGAGGCGGCCGCCTGGCGGGGCTTCGTCGTCGCGAGCAACCTGCTGAACCGGCGGCTGGAACGCCAGCTCAAGGAGGACTCCGGGCTCTCCCACCAGCAGTACGAGATCCTGGTGCACCTGTCCGCGGCCCCCGGCGGCTCGCTGCGGATGACCGAACTCGCCGACAAGCTGGTCACCTCCAAGAGCGGCCTGACCTACCAGGTCACCCAGCTGGAGCGGGCCGGCCTGGTCGCCCGCCGCTCCTGTCCCAGCGACGTGCGCGGCGTCATCGCCGAACTCACCGACCAGGGGCGGGAGGCGCTGCGCCAGGCCGCGCCCGGGCACGTCGCCCTGGTGCGCGAGCTGCTGATCGACGTGCTCACCCGCGAGCAGCTCGCCGTGCTCGCCGAGGGCCTCGGCACGGTCAGTGCCCGGCTGCGCCTGGAGGACGCCTAGCCTGCCGCGGGGCCCGGCCGTCCGCCCCGCGGGCCCTGCCGCCCCGGCCCGGCGGCCGCACGCCGGAAGGGCCGGACGGCGGTCCGAAAACACTCGCCGGAGCCGGGTTTCCGTGCCAACATGCCCCATATGGGGACGATTCTTCACGGCACCTTGGTCACGCTCCGCCCGGCCACCGGCGAGGACATCCCGGCGTTGGCGGCCATCCGCGGCACGCCCGAGGTGTTCTCCCGCTGGCGGGGCGGCGACGACCTGGCCGGCGAGGTCGCCAACGACCTCGAATCGCCCGGCACCGAGACCTTCGCGATCGACCTCGGCGGCAAGGTGGTCGGCGCCATCCAGTGGTACGCCAACAACGACGACGAGTACCGGCACGCCGGGATGGACCTCTACCTCGATCCGACGGTGCACGGCCTGGGCCTGGGCACCGACGCCGTGCGCACGATGGCCAGGCACCTGGTGCACGACCACCACTACCACCGGCTGGTGATCGACCCGGCGGAGGACAACCTCGCCGCGATCCGCTGCTACACCAAGGTCGGCTTCCGCGCCGTCGGCACCATGCGCCAGTACGAGCGCGGCCCGGACGGCACCTGGCACGACAACCTGCTGATGGACCTGCTCGCGGACGAACTGCTCGAAGGCTGAGCGGCCCCGGATCCTCTCGCCCCCGGTGCCCCGGGGTCAGGCCGCGGCCGGCGGGCAGCCGCAGGAGCGCCGGACCACCAGCTGGGCCGGGAAGGTGCGGGCGCCCCGGGCACGGCGCTCCGGCCCGCCGAGGACGAGTTCCAGCGCGGCCCGGGCCATCTCGTCCTGCGCCGTGGTGACGGTGGTCAGGGCGGGCCCGGCGATCACCGCCTCGGCGATGTCGTCGAAGCCGGCCACCGCGAGGTCCTCCGGCACGCGGATGCCGAGGTCGTCGGCGGCCCGCAGCAGGCCGATCGCCTGGTCGTCCGTCGTGCAGAACACGGCGGACGGCCGGTCGGGCCGGGCGAGCAGGGCGAGCGCCTCGGCGTGCGCCCGGACCCGGTCGAACGGGGCCGGGACGAGCCGCCCCTCGACGGGCAGCCCGGCCTCCTCCAGCGCGGCGGCCCAGCCGGCCGTCCGCCCGGTGACCGGGTCGTGCGGGCTGAGGGCGAGGGTGCCGCCGAAGCAGTGCACCTCGGCGTGGCCGTGCCCGAGCAGGTGGCGGACCACCTCGCGGGCGCCGCCCTCGTCGTCCGCGACCACGGCGACGCCGCCGGTGCTCTCCGCCCGGTGGTGCAGCAGTACGACGGGGGTGCCGTCGGCCACGTCGAAGCCGGTCAGCCCGGGGGTGGCCGGGTCCTGGGTGACCAGGATCAGACCGTCCACCTGCATCCCGAGGAAGGCGCGGATGTAGTGGGCCTCGCGTTCGTCGGCGTAGTCGGAGTTGCCGATCAGCAGCAGCCGGCCGTGCTCGGCGGCGGCCTGCTCGACGGCGTGCGCGAGCCCGGCGAAGAAGGGCTGGCGGGCGTCCGGCACGACCATCCCGAGCAGGTCGGTCCGCCGCCGGGCCATCGCCTGGGCGACCCGGTTCGGCCGGTAGCCGAGCTCCTCGACCGCCGCGAGCACCCGCGCCCGGGTCGCCGCCGCCACCGGCCTCGGCCCGTCGTTGATCACATAACTCACGACCGCCGTGGACGTCCCCGCCACCCGCGCCACATCGTCCCGTGTCACCCTCGCCATGACCGTTGAGCCTACACAGCCCCTGCGACCAGCCTGTTTGCCGAGTCTTCGGCCGGCGTCCGGCCGCCCCGATCGGCCCCGTGCGGTTGCGCCCCGGCCGCGGCCGCCCGGAGGGTGGCGGGACAGGCGGCACCCGGAGCCGCCACCGCCGACCGTGGGAGCAGGCCGATGAGCGCGCCGCCGCACCGGCGGGCCGTCCGGAGCACGCGCCCGGCGGCCCGGCCGCGGGTCCGCATCCACGCCCGGGTGCGGGCCACCCGGGCCGCGGCGCCGGTGCCCAGGGTCGCGCCCTGGCGCCCGTACGCGGTGCTGGCGGCGATCCTGCTGTTCTGCGCGGCCGGGCTGCTGCTCTACCTCAACGAGCGCTCCAGCCGCGGACACGCCCAGGTGGTGGGCACCGCGCCCGGGCCGGACTTCCTGGAGGTCGACGTGACGCTGCAGCGGGTGGACGCGGCCGCGCAGACGCTCACGGCGAAGGTCCTGGTCCAGCCGCACGGCGCCCTGGGGCAGGCGGACAGCCTGCTGGTCCCGGCGGGGGACGTGGTGCTGGAGACCACCTCGCTGGAACAGACCACGCTGAGGTACCCGGCCGGCCAGCAGGCCGGCTCCAGCGCGGTGTCCTTCAACCTCTTCGACGGGCGGCTCTCGGACTACCCGTTCGACCGCTACAACGCGATCGTCGGCTTCCAGGCCACCGTCGGCGGGCGTCCGGCCCCGGTGGTGATCGGCCTGACGGAGGCCGACCCCTTCTTCGTCTTCCGGCGGAGCGAGGAGGTGAGCGAGGGCTCCGGTGTCGCGGTGACCGAGCGGATCAGCCGTTCGCGCAGCACCTTCATCCTGGCCTGGTTCATGATGGCCGCGATGTGGGCGCTGGCGCTGTCCGTACTGGTGGCGGCCTGGCTGATCGTCCGGCAGCGGCGCGGCATCGTCTGGCCCGCCCTCGGCTGGATGGCGGCCACGCTGTTCGCCCTGGTCGGGATGCGCAACGCCGCGCCCGGCAACCCGCCGATCGGTTCGCTGCTGGACTACGCGGCGTTCTTCTGGGCGGAGCTGCTGGTCGCGGTCGGCCTGACCATGGTCGTGGTGCGCGGCGCCCGCGTCGAGGGCGGGCACAAGGACAGGGGCTAGGGCGTGTATCAAAAGTGCTGGTCACCGGTGTGACACTGCCGAAAATGGCGTGCGATCCTCACCTGGTTGTGCTGGGATCGATCACTATGAATGCCCATTTCTTGGCTGAAGCCGACTTGGCGGACAGGATGGAGCAGAACCTGGCGGAACACGCCTGTCATCTGCACCGGAGGACGTCCGGCGCGACCGTCACGGCGACAGGTGACGTCCTGGTGGCGGACAGCGGCCTGGACGACGACACGTTCAACATCGTCGCCGCGGCCCGCTTCGCCGACGCCGACGCCACGGCCCGCATCACCGAGACAGTCGGGGCACTGGCCGGCACCGGCCGCGGTTTCTCCTGGTGGGTGGGTCCTGCCTCGACACCGGCAGACCTCACGGCCCGCCTGACGGCAGCCGGCCTGCCGGAGTCCGAACGGGAGACGGCGATGTGGGCCGAACTGGACGACACCCTGGCGCCCGCCGACGTCCCGGGACTGGACATCCGGCCGGTGACCACGCCCGAGCAGCTCGCCGACTACGCGACGGTCCTCGCCGCGAACTGGAACCCACCCGCCGAAACCGTCCGCGAGTTCTTCGCCCTGGCCGCTCCGCAGGCGCTGGCCGCGACCTGCCCGGCCCAGTACCTGGTGGGCTACGTGGAGAACCGTCCGGTCTGCTCCGCCGAAGTGTTCCACCACGCGCAAGTCGCCGGCATCTACAACATCTCCACCCTGGCCGCCCACCGCCGACGCGGCTACGGCGGCGCCATCACGCTCGCGGCACTTCGCGCGGCCCGGGAGCGGGGCCGGCGCATCGCGGTCCTGCAGGCGTCGACCGACGGAGAACCGATCTACCGCCGCCTGGGGTTCCGCTCCTGCGGTCAGTTCGTCGAACATGCCTTCACCCCCTGAACGGCCGGCCCTGAACGGGCTGTCCGCCGGCCGGCTCTGAGCGGGTCCGGTCACAGCCACTCGTTGATGGCCGCTACGAGGACAACGGCCTCGTAGCGGCCCGCGAGCTTGTCGTACCTCGTGGACACAGCCCGTTTCCTCTTGAGGCGGTTGATGCCGCACTCGACGGCATGCCGGGCCTTGCAGTCCTCGGCGGCTGAACCGGGGCGGCCTGCCACCACGCGAACCGGGCTTCTTGCGGTGGTACGCCTGGCCGGCGAATCGCCGCGCTGCCCTGCCGTGATCACAATCGACATGGGCTTCTGGCCCTGCTCCACCGCCAGGTGCAACTTCGTGGTGAACCCGCCGTGTCAGACACGCCCCTAGGCCGCGTCGGGCACGACCACCGTGAGCGAGGTCTCCTGGAGCAGGAAGCCCAGCGACTCGTAGAGCCGGCGGGCCGGGTTGCCCTCGGACACCACGAGGGTCACGTCGGCGAGCCCGCGCGCGGCGGCGTCCCCGACGGCGCGGCGCAGCAGGTCCGCGCCGAGGCCGCGGTAGCCGCGCTCCGGGTGGCGGAAGACGTCGGCGATCCACGGCCGGCCGTCGCGGTCGGTGAGGATCAGCCCGGCGACCACGCGGTCCTCGGCGTCCACCGCCAGCAGGCTGGACGGCAGCACCGGGCCGATGACCTTCCCTGCGAGCAGCAGGCCGAGCCGCTCGGCCAGTACCTGGGCCTTCTCGCCCGGGTAGAAGTCGACGTGGCCGGGGTGGAACGCGCCCCTCCAGGCCTCGTACAGCTCCTCGGGCGCGCGGTCGCAGGGCACCGTCCGCAGGCCCTCGCGCAGCGGCGTCCCGGCCCAGTCGGCGGGCGGCGGATCGGCGCGCAGGTCGCGGCGGAAGGTGTGGGCGTGCCGCAGCACCCGCGCGCCGTGCGTCACCAGCTCCTGCCCGAGCGCGGGAGGGCCGGAGACCACCCAGCCGGGCAGCTCGGCCCGGATGAACCCGGCGGCGTCCACCGATCCGTCCAGGACCTCCAGCAGGTCGGCCCAGGGCCGTCCCTCCCGCTCGTCCAGCAGGTAGCGCAGCACCGGCTCGCCGTCGGCACCCCGCCTGACCACCCAGTCCTCGGCCATGGCCCACCCCACAATCGTGCGATCGTTCGTCGGCGGCCCATGCTCACCGAGGTCCTGCCGTACGGCAACCGGTTATTTCAGGCCACCACCGCGGCCCGGACGCAGAGCACGTCCGGCAGGTGGGAGAACAGCAGTGACCAGCTCTCGCCCTCGTCCCGGCTGCCGTACACGTCGCCGGTCCGGTTGCCGAAGTAGATGCCCGCCGGGTCGGCGTCGTCGGTGCGCAGGGCGTCGCGCAGCACGATGCCGTAGTGGTCCTCGCCGGGCAGGCCCTGGGCGAGCTGCTGCCAGCTGCTGCCGCCGTCGGTGGTGCGGAAGACCCGGCAGCGGCGGCCGGGCGGGATGCGGTCGTCCGAGCCGCCGAGCGGGAAGAGGTAGGCGGTGTCGGCCCGGCGGGGGTGGGCGGCCACGGCGAAGCCGAACTCGGCGGGCAGCCCGTCCACGATCGAGTGCCAGCCGGCGCCCCAGTCGTCGCTGCGGTAGACGCCGCCGTGGTTCTGGAGGTAGAGCCGGTCCGGGTGGACGGGGTCCTGGGCGATCTTGTGTACGCACTGGCCGAACTCGGGGTACTGGCCCTCCTCCGGGAGGAACTCGGCTCGCAGGCCGGTGTTGGAGGGCTGCCAGCTGTCGCCGCCGTCCTTGCTGCGGTAGACGCCGCCGCTGGAGACGGCGACCAGCAGCCGCTGCGGGTCGCGCGGGTCGGTCAGGATGGTGTGCAGGCCCTGGCCGCCGTACCCGGCGCCCCACTGCGACCGCTGTGGGTGGTTCCAGAGCGGCTCGACCAGCGCGAAGCTCTCGCCGCCGTCGGTGGAGCGGAACAGCGCGGCCGGTTCGGTGCCCGCGTAGACGACGCCGGGGGCCTCCGCCCCGGCGGGCTGGAGCTGCCAGACCCGGGTGAGCGAGGCGCCGGTGGACTCGGGGAAGCGGATGGCCGGCCGCGGCGGCTCGTACCAGCCGGCGCCGAGGTCGTCGGAGCGCCAGACCGAGGGCCCCCAGTGGCTGCTGTCGGCGCCGACCAGCACTCTGGTCCGGCCGTCGCGGCGGTCGATGGAGACCGAGTAGATCGCGTTCATCGGGAAGTGCGGCCCGCTGAACTCCCACGTCAGCCGGTCGCGGCTGCGGCCGAGAAAGAGGCCCTTCTCGGTTCCGACGGCCAACAGCACCTCGGTCATGCCTCACACCACCTGGTCATGTGAACGGCCCCCGGGACGGCCCCCGACTGCCAGTGTCCCGCCGACCACCGGTGGCCACATCTCGCCGCGCCGGTCACCCGGGAGGCCGACACGAACGAGGGCCGTCCGGGGGTCCGCGGGAGCGCCGCCCGCCCGGGTGCCCGCCCGCGGACCGTGCGTCGCTACCCCCGGCAGTCCTCCAGCAGCCGCAGCCAGACCTCACTGATCGTCGGGTAGGAGGGCACCGCGTGCCAGAGCCGGTCGATCGGCACCTCGCCGACCACCGCGACGGTGGCCGAGTGCAGCAGTTCGGCCACCCCGGGGCCGACCAGGCACGCGCCGACGAGCACCTTCCGGTCCAGGTCGAAGACCACCCGGGCCCGGCCGCGGTAGTCGTCGCCGTAGAGCGAGGCCCCGGCGACGGAGCCGATCTCGTGGTCGACGGTCTTCACCCGCAGCCCGGCCGCCTCGGCGGCGGCCCGGGTCAGACCGACGGCGGCGACCTCGGGCTGGGTGAACACCACCTGGGGCGCGCCCGCGAGGTCGGCGGACGCGGCGTGCGCGCCCCAGCGTGAGGTGTCCAGCGGGAGCCCCTGCGCGCGGGCGGCGATCGCCGCGCCGGTGATCCTGGCCTGGTACTTGCCCTGGTGGGTGAGCAGCGCCCGGTGGTTGACGTCCCCGGCGGCGTAGAGCCACTCGCCGTCCACGCCGAGCACCGTGCAGCTGTCGTCCACCTCCAGCCAGTCGCCCGGCTTCAGGCCGACCTGCTCCAGCCCGACGTCGGCGGTGCGCGGGGCCCGGCCGGTCGCGTACAGCACCTCGTCGACGGTCAGCGTGCCGCCGCCGTCGAGGGCGAGGGTCACCGGTCCGGAGCCGTCCGCCCGCTCCAGCGCGGTGACCTCGGTGCCGAAGCGGAGGTCCACCCCGGCGGCCCGCAGGCCCTCCGCGACCAGCTCGCCCGCGAACGGCTCCATCCTCGGCAGCAGCCCGTCACCGCGCACCAGCAGCGTCACGTCGGAGCCGAGCGCCCGCCAGGCGGCGGCCATCTCCACCCCGACCACCCCGCCGCCGACCACGGCCAGCCGCCCGGGGACGGTCTGCGAGCCGGTGGCCTCCCGGTTGGTCCACGGGTGGGCCTCGGCGAGCCCCGGCACGTGCGCGGGCAGCACCGGGCGGCTGCCGGTGCACACCACGACGGCGTGCCGGGCGGTGAGCACCCGCTCGCTGCCGTCCTCGGCCTCCACCGTCACCGTCCGCACCCCGGCCAGCCGGCCGTGGCCGCGGACCAGCTCGATGCCGGTGTCCCGCAGCCACCGCACCTGGCCGTCGTCCTTCCAGTCGGAGGCGAAGGAGTTCCGCCGGGCCAGCACCGCGGCCGGGTCCAGCCGCCGGCCGTCGACCGCCTCCCGGGAGCCGGCCACCGCGCGGGCGTCGGCCAGCGCGGCCACCGGCCGCAGCAGCGCCTTGCTGGGCATGCAGGCCCAGTACGAGCACTCGCCGCCGACCAGCTCGGCCTCCACGATCACGGTGCTCAGTCCGGCGGCGACCGTCCGGTCGGCCACGTTCTCGCCGGTCGGACCGGCTCCCAGGACGATGACGTCGTACTCCTCGGCGGTGCTGGTCATGCCCTGTCCTCCGTCGTCTCGATGGCCACCCCGGCCCGCACGGCGGGGGTGGCGGGCGTGTGCTCGTTCCTCGCTCGGGTACGGCGTGGGCCCCATCCTGCCGGTCCGGGCGCGGTTGCGCGACGGTCGGACACGCCGAGGGCGCCGTGGGGCACACCGTCGGGCGCGGACGGGACAGTCCGGCGGCCCGGCGCCGGACGGAACGGGCCGGGCCGGGCCGACGGGCTCAGAGCGCGGCCAGCTCCGCCAGCAGGGCCGCCGTGTCGGCCGGGCGGGAGAACATCGGCCAGTGCCCGGTGGGCAGTTCGCGCAGCTCCCAGTTCGGCCCGGACATCCCGGCGAAGTACGGGTGCCCGGCGGCGATCAGCTCGCGCACCTGGGAGAGCGGGAAGGAGCAGGAGACCAGCGCCTGCGGCAGCGCGGCCCCGGCGCCGGTCAGCCGCAGCCGGTCCCGGAACGCCCCGGCCGGCTGCGCGGTGGCGCGGGAGCGGATGCGCGCGAGGGCGGCCCCGTCCAGTCCCGCCACGCTGGCGCCGTGCTCGGCCAGGTACTCCCAGGACGGCATCGGGAGACGGTCGTCGACCAGCGAGGCCTCGGCCGTCCGCCGGTAGTCGGGCTCCCAGAGGTCCTGGACCGCGGAGCCGTCGATCAGCGGGCCGCTGTCCAGGTAGACCACCCGGCGGATCCGCTCCGGCATCCGGTCCGCGAGCCCGCCCACCGGGGCGCAGGCGCCGCTGTGCGCGACCAGGACGACGTCCGACAGGTCCTCCCGGACCAGCAGTGCGGCGAGGTCGGCGATGTGGTCCTCCAGCCCGAACTCGCCCGTCTCGACGGCACGTTCGGCCACTCCGGGCAGGCTGACGGCGTACACGCGGTGCCCGGCCGCGCGCAGCGGCTCGGCCACCTCGTCCCAGGCCCAGGCGCCGATCCAGAATCCGGGGACCAGTACGAACGTGCTCATGGCGGATCGCTCCTTCGTCGTTGGGAATGCCGGGGGAGGCCTCGACGGGCCGGAGGCGTCGAGAGGCCCGTGGGAGGGCTTCGCCCCGCTGGGGCCTCCTCCACCGCCGACTCTAGGATCGGATCCGGACAGAAGTCGCCCGCATTTCCTCCGCGTCGTCCCCGCGCGTCCGGAGGGTGTCCGGACGGCGTCCGGAAGGGGCCGGCGGAAGAGGCGTCCGCAAGGGCGGCCCGGAGGCGGCCCGGAGTCGGCCCGGAGTCGGTTCGGAGTCGGCGAGGAGTCAGTACGGAGTCGGTACGGAACCGGCGGGGAGACGGGAGGAACGCACGGTGGAGCACCCGGTCAGCCGTGTCCTCGCCATGCTGGAACTGCTCCAGGACCGCCCCGGCCTGACCGGCGCCGAACTGGCCGCCCGGCTCGACGTGGACGAGCGCACCGTCCGCCGCTACGCCTCCCGGCTGGCCGAGCTCGGCATCCCCGTCCAGGCCGACCGGGGCCGCTACGGGGGCTACCGCCTGCGGCCCGGCTACCGGCTGCCGCCGCTGATGCTCAACCCGGAGGAGGCCGTCTCCGTCGTGCTCGGCCTGCTGGCCGGCCGCAGCTCCGGCCTGTCGGTGGGGGAGGAGGCCACCGGGACCGCCCTCGCCAAGATCCAGCGGGTGCTCCCGCCCTCGCTGCGCGACCGGGTCTCCGCCGTCGAGCAGACCCTCGGCCTCACCGCCGTCCCGGCCACCGGCCCGGGCCCGGCCGCCGCCGCGCTGTTCACCCTGGCCGAGGCGGCCCGCCGGCGGCGCCGGGTGCGGCTCGCCTACCGGGACCGCGAGGACCGGCCCAGTGAGCGCGAGTTCGACCCGTACGGGCTGGTCTTCCACTCCGGGCGCTGGTACACCACCGGCCTCGACCACCGGAGCGGCGAGCCGCGCACCTTCCGGCTGGACCGGATCACCCGGGTCGAGCAGGGCGAGGAGGGCTTCGAGCCGCCCGAGGACTTCGACCCGGTCCAGCGGGTGGTGGAGTCACTGGCTGGTGCGCCCTGGCGGCACCGGGTGGAGGTGGAGCTGGCGGTCGGCCTCGCCGAGGCCCGCCGCCGGCTTCCGCCCGCGGTCGGCATGCTCACCGAACTCGCCGAGGACCGCGTGCTGCTGCGGGCCCGGGCGCAGAACCTCGACGGCGTCGCGGTGCTGCTGGCCGGCCTGGGGTGGCCGTTCACCGTCCGGGAGCCCGCCGCGCTGCGCGCCGAGGTGCGGGCGCTCGCGGACCGGCTCGCCGCCTGGGGCGCCGAGCCGGCCTGAGCGGCCGCGGCCGGGTACGGCGAGGGCCCGGGGAGACGGTGCTCCCCGGGCCCTCGGGCGTCCGGACCGGGCCCGGCCGGGTCGGGACCGGACCCGGCCGCGTCCGGATCAGGCCTGGCCGCCGGCCGCGCTCTCCTCGGCGACCTTGCGCTTCACATCGGCCATGTCCAGGTTGCGGGCCTGGTTGATCAGGTCCTCGAACACCGTCTCCGGCAGGGCGCCGGGCTGCGAGAAGACGAGTACGCCCTCGCGGATGATCGCCAGCGTCGGGATCGACTGGACCTCGAACGCTGCGGCCAGCTCGTGCTGCGCCTCGGTGTCCACCTTGGCGAAGACCAGGTCGGGGTGGCGCTCGGCCGCCTTCTCGAACACCGGGGCGAACTGGCGGCACGGCCCGCACCACCCGGCCCAGAAGTCGATGAAGACGAAGTCCTTGCCCTCCGGGCCCGGGACGATGTCGTCGAAGTTCTCCTTGGTCAGCTCGACCGTGCTGCTCATCTCGTGATTCCTTCCCTTCCGGAGGTGGCGGCTCAGACCGTCGCCCGGCACAACGGTGCCGGTCGGCGGCGTATTCCGGGGGAGTCGCGGGGGAGCGCGGAGAACTCCCGGCGCCGGGGTTGAGCACTCGGCGGCCACCACCCGTACAGAGGGGTGTCCGGTCCGTCCCGACCCCTTCCCCCGCGGGAGGCACCCCATGCCCACCACACTCCGCACCCGCCGGACCCTGGCCCTGACCGCCTCCGGCATCGCGGCCGCCGCCCTGATCGCCGGCTGCGGGTCGTCCGGCGGCTCGTCGCACCCGTCGAGCAGCCCGAGCGCCCCGGCGGGCGTCACCATGCAGACCGCCCAGGACCCGAAGCTGGGCACGATCGTCACCGACAGCGCCGGCTTCACGCTCTACCGCTTCGACCAGGACCGGAACAGCCCGCCGGAGTCCTCCTGCAACGGCAGCTGCGCCGTCATCTGGCCGCCCGAGCACGCCAACGGCAACGTCACGGTGAAGGGCATCGACAGCAAGCTGGTCGGCACCGTCACCCGCGCCGACGGCACCAAGCAGGTCACCCTGAACGGCTGGCCGGCCTACCGCTACTCGCCGGACACCAAGCCCGGAGACACCAAGGGCCAGGGCGTCGGCGGCACCTGGTTCGCGCTGACCCCGAGCGGCGGCAGGGCGGGCACCGCGGCCGGTTCCCCGCAGATGCCCGGCGCCCCGGCGCCCCGGCGCCCCGGCGCCCAGCACGCCGGCGCCCAGCAACCCGATGCCCAGCACCCCGGGCTACTGACCGGTCCCGACCGCCCTCGACCGGGAGGCCCGGGTGCGCAACGATGAAGTGGTGACCGAGGAGCACCCCGTCGGACGCACCGGCGGCCGCGGTACGGGGGCGCCGGACGAGGAGCTGATGCGCGTCCTCTACCGGGAGCACGCCGGTCCGCTGTTCGGGTTCGTGCTCCACCTGGTCGCCGGGGACCGGCAGCGGGCCGAGGACGTGGTGCAGGAGACGCTGGTCCGAGCCTGGCGCAACATCCACCGGCTCGACCCGGAGGCCGGCTCACTGCGGCCCTGGCTGGTCACGGTCGCCCGGCGGATCGTGATCGACGGCCACCGCAGCGCCATGGCCCGGCCGCGGAAGGTGGACGCCGCGGTGCTGGAGCAGCTGCCCGCCGAGGACGAGATCGACCGGGCCCTGCGGATGATGACCGTCGCGGACGCGCTGGCCGACCTCTCGCCCGCGCACCGGGAGATCATCGTCGAGACCTACCTGAAGGGCCGCACGGCAGTCGAGGCGGCCGCCGAACTCGGCATCCCGGCCGGGACGGTGCGCTCGCGGGTGTTCTACGTGCTGTGCTCGCTCAGGCTCGCGCTGGAGGAACGGGGAGTGACATCGTGACCGGACACTCCGACCCGGACCCCGACCGGAGCCCCGCCGGCGGCCCGGAGCACACGGACGTCGGCGCGTACGTCCTCGGTCTGCTGGAGCCCGCCGAGCACACCGCCTTCGAACAGCACCTCGCCGACTGCCCGCAGTGCGCCGAACAGGTGGCCGAACTCGGCCCCGTGGAGCCGATGTTGGCCGAATACGCGGCCACCGTGCGGGCGGCCGGAACGGACCCGGCAGGCCCCGCCCCGCAACCGGACCCGCAGCTGCTGGACCGCCTGGTCGCCGAGGTCGGCACCACCCGGCGGCGGGGCCGGATCCGGCGACTGGTGCTGGCCCTGGCCGCGACCGCGATGGTGGCGGCCGGCCCCGCCGTCACCGCCGCGGTGCTCACCGCCGAGCACACGCCCGCCGTGGTCGCGATGGCCGAGCAGTTCAGCGCCACCGACCCGAGCACCGGCGCGCACGTCACCGTCGGCCTGGACAGCGCCGCCCGGGGCACCCGGGTGAGCCTGCAACTCTCCGGCGTTCAAGGCCAGTTGACGTGCCGACTGGTCGCCGTCTCGCGCACCGGCGAGCAGCAGACGGTCACCAGCTGGTCCGTTCCCGCGAGCGGCTACGGGGGCGGGGACGGCACCGTGCGCACCACCGGCGGGGCGGCCCTCCAGCCCGGGGACATCGACCACTTCGAGGTCCGGGTCCAGGACAGCGGCGCGCTACTGGTCGCGGTCCCGGCGCATCACACCTGACTCCAGGTCGACCGTGTACGACTCCAGCCGTTCCACCCGGGCCGTGCTCCGCACACCCGGCCAGTGCGGGCTCGGCTCGCCGGTGCCGGTCATGTGCTCCCGCTGCCAGGTCCGGCTCCAGCCGACCCGCAGCGCGGGCTCGAAGCTGTGCCACCGCCCGCAGCCACAGGGGGTCAGCACCCGGGCGCAGCCGCGGCACAGCTCGGCGCGGCCGTGCCCGGTCGGGATCCCCACCGGCGGGCCCTGCTCCCCGCAGGCCGGGCAACCGGGCAGCTCGACGCCGTCCAGCAGCGCGTGCTGCCGTCGGACATAGTCGGGCAGCCGCAACGGCGGGTGCAGGAACGGGTCGTGCTCCCAGGCCGCGTTCGGTGATCCCCACCAGCGCTGGTGCCACCACGCCGTCTCCGGCGCCCGCCGCCGCCCGGCCCGCTTCTGCACCCGGCGCCGCGCCGCGTACTTCTCGGCCCGGGCCCGCCACAGCTCGCGCGCCTCGTGCAGCTCGTCCACCGCGCGGACCAGCGACTCCGGGTCGGCCTCCAGGAAGCGCGGCATCCGGGCGCTGACGGTGAGGTGGTGGTACGTCGCCCGCAGGCCGTAGGGCGCGAAGCGGGTCAGACAGGTGCGCAGCGCGCTGTGCCGCCGGTACGGCGGGAGCGCGGCGTCGTGCACCCGGGCCCGGTGGGTGTGGAAGCTGGTCATGACGGAAGCCCCGGGGCCGGTTCCAGGTCCAGCGCCCGGGCGAGCGCGGCGGTGACGGCGGCGGCGTGCTCGGGCAGCTGCTGCCCGGCCCAGCCGGTGGCCAGGGCGAGGAAGTCCCGCAGGTCCCGTTCGGCCCCGGCGAGCAGCCGGCGCAGCTCGTCCACCGGCAGCTCGATCACCGGGTCCTCTCCGTTCTCGGCGTTCCGGGTCAGCCGGACGACCCGGCCGACGCACTCGGCCCGGGCGTCGGGGTCGTGCCCGAACCAGGCCGTGCCGGAGCCGTCCGTGACGTTCAGCCACTCGCGCCAGTCCTCCAGGCCGTTGCAGCAGCCCGGTTCGAAGACGGCGCCGGTGACGGAGTCGGTCACCACCAGGCCGCCGGGGGCGTACGGGTGCGACTCGGTGAGCAGCCCGTGCAGGAAGCCGCCCAGTGGGTCCGCCGGGCGCGGCCCGTGCTCCTCGGCCTGCTCGGACTCGGGCTCGACGTCGTTGCAGTCGGCCAGCCGCCACACCGCCGTACCGACCTCGGCCGCCGTCAGCCGCCCGTTCAGCGTGAGACTCCCGTACGGCTCGTGGCTGCCCGTCGGCCAGAGCACGAAGCTGTCGGGGGCGAAGATCTCCAGGACCGGTCGTATCGACATCATCCGCCGATCATCCCGAACGGACCACCGCCCCGACGAGCGGATTTACGCCCCCACCGACCACCGACCCACCCGACCACCGTCCGGCCGGCCCGCGCCGTGCTCCGGGTCGGTGCGCGTGCGCAGTGGTGGGTGACGGTGTCGGGTGAGTGGGGGCGGCCGGTGCTCAGCCGGCCCGGGCCGCGATCCGGGTCAGGACGCGGCCGCAGTGGCGGGCGAAGGCGCGTTGGGCGAGGGGGAGCAGGGGGCCGGCGAGCCGGGCGTACCGGGCGACCGGTCGGCTGAAGGCGGTGACGGAGAACCGGACCCCGCCGTCCGGGGTCAGCTCGACCAGGAAGGTCTCCTCGCCCCGGGCCAGGTGCCCGGTCCTGGTCCCGTAGGTGAAGCCGTACCGGTCCGGGCCGTCGACCGCGGCCAGCACCCGGTTGGGGGCGCCGGCCCGCAGCGGGCCGAGGCCGATGGCGCACCGCACGGCGACGCCGGGGGCGGCCCGGTCGGCCGCGTCGATCCGGACGCCCGCGAGCCGGTGCATCCGCCAGTCGAGCAGGGCGGCGCCGGCGGCCTCCAGCGCGGGGCGGCCGTGGCCGATGAGTGCGCTGTGCCGCAGGTGGTTGTAGCCGGCGGGCAGCTCGCCGGTGCGGCTGGCGCCCTGCTCGGGGTAGCTGTAGTCGTTCATCGAGCGCTCTCCGTCGCGTCGGTCCAAGCCGCGTCGGTCCGGTCCATGGCGGTCCGTTCCGCGGCAGTGCGGTCCACGGCGGTCCGGCCCGCGGCAGTCCGATCAGCCGCGATCCGGCGCCAGGCGAGCAGGGCGCAGAGTGCGAAGCCGAGCGCGTTGCCGACGCCGTGGGTGGCGGCCATCCAGGTCAGGGTCGGGTGGGGGAGTCCGGCGGCCCGGCCGAGTGCCCACCAGAGGGCGAGCAGCATGGTGAGCGCGAGGACGGCCGAGGAGGCGGCGAGCAGCCGGGCGGTGACGGGATCGCCGCCGCGGGGCCGCAGTTCGCGCCAGGTGACCAGGCCGACCAGCCACATTCCGGTGGTCAGTACGGCGGCCCCGGCGAACTGCCACCAGTTGCCGAGGAAGTATCCGGCCAGCACCAGCAGGGTGCCCGCGGGGACGCTGAGCGCCGCGCGGCGGGCCGCGGCCGAGTCCGGGCGGGCGGCGCGGCAGACCAGTCCGGCGACCAGGGCGGCGGTGAACCCGGCGTAGTGGAAGTGCGGCACGGTGAGCGCCAGGATGTGCGGTTCGAAGCCGAACAGCGGGTAGCCGGAGCGTTCGGCGACGAGGGCGATCCCGGCCACCGCGGGCGCGGCGAGCGCGGTGAGCACCGCGATCTCGGCGGGCGCGAGCGAGCGGGTGCGGGCCAGCCGCAGCGGCGCGTGCAGGGCGACGGCCAGGGTGCCGAGCGCGTAGAGCAGGGCGCAGCCGGTGGCCGGACCGCCGCGGGGCAGCCAGAGCGAGAGCGCGCCGGGTACGGCGGCGAGCGGCCAGAGCCGGCGGACCCGGGTGAGCCCGGGCTCGTCGACGAGGGCGAGGCCGAGCGGGACGACGGCGCCCATGCCGAGCAGGATCAGCAGGTCGACCAGCTCCGTGGTGCCCTGTCCCATCGCGGGCACACCTCCTTGAACGTGTTCAAATGGCTTGCGTCGCCGACTCTACGCGGCCGAGTTGAACGCGTTCAACTCGGCCCCGGATGTTGCCCCCCGTCGGGCTGGCCTGGTGTTCACGGTGGGTGCGGCGCACTCTGGAGGAGTAACCGATGGAGGTGATCCGCCATGCAGACTCTGGTCGGTTGGCACATCGAGATGGAGTTCCGTGAAGAGGGGCCGCGGACCAGCGCCGCCGCACTGCTGCGGCTCGGCGACGGGAGCGAACTGCGCGCCCACGGCTACAGCAGCCGCCACCCCTCCGACCCGGAACAGCTGAGGGTCGGTGAGGAGATCGCGGGGGCCCGCGCGCTCAACGAGCTCGCCTCGCAGCTGCTCACCAAGGCCCACGGCGAGATCCAGGAGGTCAGCCCGGTCCCGACGCACCCGCTGTCCTGACGTCGGGCCCTCGGGCCCGGGGCCCGTCCCGGCGTCCCCGACGACCTGCCCGCCGCCGAAACCTCCCACCCGCCGTCCTGAACGGCTTCGGAAGCGTCGAGCGCCGGGGCCGCCTTTCCGGGGCCCCGGCACTCCGTGGGGGTTCGGCGGCCCGTCGGCCGACGCGGTCCGTCAGTTGACGCAGTAGCCGCTCGGTGGCCGCCAGTCCGGACCGACCAGCCGCTGTTCCAGTTCGTTCAGCGTGATCCGGATGCCGACCGTCCCGGCCAGCCCCACCCGGAACCGGCTGCGGGCCAGTACGACCAGCGCCGTCAGGCCGTACTTGTTGATCAGCGAGGTGCGGTAGCGGGCGGTGTCGTCGGCGTCGCAGAGCCGCGCCCGGGCGGGGACCGGGCGGCCGGTGGGGCGCCCGTGGGCGTCGCAGGGGCCGATCAGCACCCGGGGGTGGCGGCGGATCCGTTCGGCCTCGCCCGAGTGGGCCGGGGCCCAGACCCCGAGGGCCGTGCCGTCGGGCACCACCCAGAGCTGCGATTCCATCCGGCTGCCGTCCTCGTCGAAGGTGGTGAGCAGGAGGTACTTGCTGTCGGCGAGCCGGTCGGTTCGGTGGTGCACCTGTCCTCCCTGTGCCATCGGGGGTGCGGGTCAGTGCCCGTGGCCCTCGGTGATCTCGCGGAACTCCTCGGCGGTGGGCTTGGGGATCCGGCTGCCCTCGCCGTGGAACCCGCGGGAGAGCCGGGTCCGGGTGCGGGTGAGCACACCGGCCGGGCGGGCCACTCCATTCTCGTCCACCGGGGCGGGCAGTTCGAGGGGGCGGCGCTGTTCGTGTGCCGTGAGCCGGTGCATTTCCCGCGGCGAGAGCAGGGCGTGCACCTCGGCGAACTCGCCGTGCGGCAGGCGCTCGATGACGCCGGTCTCGCGGCCGTGCAGCACCTTGTCGCGGTCCCGGCGCTGGAGGCCCAGGCACCAGCGCTTGGCGATGACGAAAACGGCGACCGGGACGGCGAAGAAGCCGACGCGGGCGGCGTAGGTGATGGAGTTGAGCGACAGGTGCAGGTGGGTGGCGATCAGGTCGTTGCCGCCGGCCACCAGCGCCACCAGGTAGACGCTGATCCAGGCGGCACCGAGCGCGGTGCGGACGGGCGCGTTGCGCGGCCGGTCGAGCAGGTGGTGCTCCCGCTTGTCGTCGGTCACCCAACCCTCCAGGAACGGGTAGGCGGCGATGGCGCCCAGGACCAGCGGGAACAGCGCGAACGGGATGAGCACTCCGAGATTGAGGGTGTGCCCCCACAGCCCGACCTCCCAGCCGGGCATGATCCGGATCAGGCCTTCTGCGAAGCCCATGTACCAGTCGGGCTGGGCGTCGGTGGAGACCTGGTCCGGCCGGTACGGGCCGTACGCCCAGATCGGGTTGACGGTCGCGAGCGCGGCCACCAGCGCGATGATGCCGAAGACCAGGAAGAAGAACCCGCCGGCCTTGGCCAGGTAGACCGGCATCAGCGGCATGCCGACGACGTTCTTCTCGGTCCTGCCGGGGCCCGCCCACTGGGTGTGTTTGTGGAAGAAGACCAGGATCAGGTGCGCCACCAGAAGGCCGAGCATGATGCCCGGGATCAGCAGCACATGGATGGTGAAGAAGCGCGGCACGATGTCGTGGCCGGGGAACTCGCCCCCGAACAGGAACATCTGGATGTACGTGCCGACCAGCGGGACGGCGAGGATCGATCCCTCGATGAACCGGATGCCGGTGCCGGAGAGCAGGTCGTCCGGGAGCGAGTAGCCGAAGAAGCCGTCCAGCATGCCGAGGAAGAGCAGCAGGAAGCCGAAGACCCAGTTGATCTCGCGCGGCTTGCGGAACGCGCCGGTGAAGAACACCCGCATCATGTGGACGAACATGGCGGCGACGAAGACGATCGCCGCCCAGTGGTGGATCTGGCGGATCAGCAGTCCGCCGCGGACCTCGAAGCTGATGTCCACCGTGGAGGCGTAGGCCTCCGACACCGGGACGCCCTTGAGCGGGACGTACGAGCCCGCGTAGACCACCTCGCCCATGCTGGGCTTGAAGAACAGCGTCAGCCAGACACCGGTCAGGATGATGATCAGGAAGGTGTAGAGGCAGATCTCGCCCAGCATGAAGGACCAGTGGTCCGGGAAGATCTTCCGCAGGTTCGCCCTGGCCAGGGAGTGGATCCCCAGCCGGCTGTCCGCCCAGTCGGCGGCCCGCTGCCCCCGCCCAGGGCTCTGATTCCGGGTCATGTGCACGCACCTCGGTCCGAAGGAAACGGGGAGGAGTCCCCGATTCGCACTGAGGGTCACCATAATCGGGGAGTGATCCCCACTTCTACCCCGGGGTCCTTGGCGGCTCCCCGGACCCTTTCGGGGCCCCGGCCCCGCGGCCCCGAACGGCGAGCGGCCCGTCCGGTGTCCTCCAGGAC